>JBDQLO010000125.1:0-3909 GCA_040262735.1 Fluviibacter sp. | reverse complement strand
TGCCCTCATACGCCACGTTATACGGCGGGTCCGTGACCAGTAGATCAGCCATGCCCCCCCCCCATGAGCATCTGCACGGCTTGCAGGTTGGTGCTGTCGCCGCACAGCAGGCGGTGCTTGCCGAGCAGCCAGAGGTCGCCGGGCTGGGTTTTGGCGATGGTTGGCACGGGCGGCGCGGCGTCGGCTTCGGTTTCGCCTTCCGGCGTGGCGTCGAGTTCGGCGAGCAGTTCGCCGATGTCGTCCAGGCTGAATCCGGTGAGCGTGGTGTCGAATTCCAGGGCGCGCAGGTCGGCGAATTCGAGAGCGAGCATGCGTTCATCCCAGCCGGCGTTCATGGCCAGCTTGTTGTCGGCGATGACGTAGGCACGTTTCTGCGCTTCGGTGAGGTGGCCGAGGCGGATGCACGGCACGTCGGTCATGCCGAGCTTGCGGGCGACCATGGTGCGACAGTGGCCGGCGATGATGCCGCCGTCGGCGTCGATCAGCACCGGGTTGGTGAAGCCGAACTCCTTGATGCTGGCGGCGACCTGGGCGACTTGTTCGTCGGAGTGGGTGCGGCTGTTACGGGCGTAGGGTATGAGCTTTTCTATACCAACATACTCAACTTGCATTGGCGTTTTCTCCCAGTTCGATGGACCGCGAAAGGTCGGCAAGAATCCGCTCGATCGCTTCCGAAAGGTGCAATCTGATGGCGTGCTCTTGCCCGCCCAGTGCGGCAATCTGAGGCGCTTCGATGTCTGGCATCGCCTCAAGCCGCTGGCGGATCAGTGCATCGCTTGCTGCAATCGCCGCCCGCACGTCGGCGACCACAACAACCTTCCCTATGGCACGCTCGTATTCCAGGCGCGCGCTCATTGCCGCGTAGGTTTCCCGCATTGCGCGGGCTTTCTGGTACCCCTCCGTCTGATTTCCTGCGCTGCCCCTGTCCGGCGATTCTGGCGCGTCCTGCGCTTCATCCGGTACGACCGGCGCAGTCTGGGTGCGTGCTGCAGCGTGGCGGGCCACAGTGGCGGCCTTGGAGGGATCGCGGGTGGCCTCGATGCGTTCCATGCTGGCCTGCCAGTCGACCTGGGCACCGGATTCGTCCAGCACCAATCGGCCAGCCGCCGCCAGCGCCGTGACATAGCTGCGCTTGCAGTTCAGTCGCCGGGCAAAGTCAGCGCGGCTTTCAAAGCGGCTTTGCTCGGTCACTTCTTCACCATTTTTTTGAGTAGATGGGCTGAAATAGAAATGTGCGGTATCAGGTTCGGTATAACGTGCTGGATAAAAACAAGCAAAGTCGCGGCATTTGCCGCACGTTCCGCATGTAAGGGAGGGGTGCGCGGTATGTGTGCGCGTTGCGTAATGCGGGATGATTTGTTGCCTACGCGCGCGCCCGCCCGCCCGTAAAGGCGGATACCGAACGTGCGGAACGTGCCAATAAAATCAATGGGTTGATACCGCACCTGATACCGCACTTGATACCGTACATGCCGCACATTTGAGGGCAAACTAGGCATTCATGGCCACCTTGTAGTCGTCCACGGCGTTTTTGAATGCGACGACGCATTCGCCGAACCAGTCGGTTTGGCGCACGTTTGGCGGCGGGTCGCGGTCGGGCCCTAGCACACAAATGCCATGCGGCCCGCGTTCCCCCGTGCCGACGCTCCACCGCGCCTTTTTGACCGGGACGGCGTGTTTCTTGGCAATCTGTGCAATCAGTTGATGCTGAGGCGCTGTTCGCTGACCTGTTCGCCCGCACCAGACCCGGTAGGCCTCATACAGATCCTCCGACCGGCACGGCATTGGGGTTATCCCGTTGAGTTCGCCCAACGTGAGCGCGTGGTAGAACCGGCTGGTGCTATCGAGTCCGATCTCGATCAGGTCGCGCTTGGCCTGATTGATCGGCGGTTTGGTCGCCGGGCCAAAGTCGCCCAGGGGAAACGTCAGCAGCGCGTGGTGGACGGCCTCGATGCCGCCATTGTCGCGTTCTGCCACCGCCAGCTCGTAGGCCTCAGGCGGCATTTTATCCGGCACGTAGAGCACACAGTGTCGACGGTCATCTTCTTCCAGCGCGACCGGGCGGACTTCGTTTGATAGGAACACGAAGTTGGCGCGGTTGCGTTCATCGCGTGCCGCCATGCCCTTGGGATTGATGCGCACCCATTCGCCGGTGATGTAGCTTTTGAGCTTGTTTTTGACGTGGAACAGCTCGGACCGCGCGACGACTTCGTCAGCGATCAGGAAGAGTTTTGCGGACATCCAGTCATTGAACTTGTCTTCGACAGCGGCCTGGTCGACGATCCGACCATAGCGGCCGTAGATCGCCATCACGGTCTCAAAAAATAGGTTCTTGCCGGTGCCTTGACCGCCGTGCAGCACCAGCGCCGTGTGCATCTTCGCGCCGGGGTTCTGGATCGGGTAGGCAAGCCACTTGATGACCCATTCGACCATCGCCTGATCACGCCCGCACAGATGCCCGAGTAGGGAAAACAGCGCGGTGCAGCGGCCTTCCTTGGCCTGCGTCGGCCAGCCGTCCCACAGATTGCAGCGCAGGCCCTCTTTGCCTGAGGGGTCGAAGCCGACTTCGGCAGGTCGCACGATCTGACGGTCTGGGTGCTCCATCCAGGCGCGATGAATTTCCCGCTGCAGGCACAGGTCGCGCATGTCGCTGAGGGCGATGAGCGTGTGCTCTTTGTGATCGAAGACCTGCCCGCCCTGCCCATAGACCAGCGCAAACCGATCCAGCAGTTCATCCAGTGTGCTGATCGGCGCCATGGCATCCGCCGCACGCTTCCCCGACCCCCCGTTCGGCGCGCCACGCGTGGCGGGCGCATCCCAGCTCAGTTCCGTGATGCGGGCGAGCACCTGAGCGCGCACCACGTGCAGGCCTTCGACGGCGTGAAGGTCGTTGAAGTCGGTCAGCTTGGTGCCACGCGTTTCGAAGGCATGCCACCGCGCGCCCTGGTCGGCGAATCGTGGGGCGACATGTCCGCCACTGACCACCATTGCCACGGTGCTGGCTGTCGTCACCCCGGTATTGATACGCCCGTGCGGTTGCGCGCAGGCCGGGCAATCTGTCGGGTGCTGTACCAAATCAACAGGATGGCCGCAGCCGATGCACTTGCCGAACGCATCATCGTCGGCACAGACCAGAATGCGGATCCGCTTGTAGCGTTTGCGTAGCGCCTCGGCAACCGGCTGCAGGTTGTTGGCATCGAATGCCACCGCCACGGGTAGATCGGTGGCCATCCGCAGGCTGGCGCCCGTGGCGTAGCCCTCGCACAACAGCAGCACATCGCCGTCACGCGGTCCGCCGATCAGGTGGAAGTGCCCTTTTTTCGCCAGACCGGCTGGCCAGTACTCTTTGTCCTTGCTCGCCTTCGCCTGGGCGCCGGTTCGGATCAACTGCAGGCCGTGCAGGTTTCCCGCGATGTCGGCAATCGGTATCACCATCGCGCCAGATGGTGAGAACCGCACGCCAAACGCGCCAACACCCTTTCGTGTCAGGTAGTCAGACTCGCCATTTTTATCGCATGCCTCCCACGCTTTGCGGGCACGTTCTGCCGCGCGTTGTGCTGCGGCCTTGCGATCGGCATCGGCGCGCTTTCGGTCTTCCGCCATGCGCTTGCGCAGCGCGGCTGTCTGCTCGGGTGAAATCGGTGTGCCAGACAGCTCGACCTTGCGTGCGTTGTTCTCCGATCCGTGCCAGATCCCGTAGCTGCCAACGATCAGCAACTCGCCGCGGTCAGTGGTGATTTCATGCAGCACGTACCAACCGCGCTTCTCGCGGTCACCTTCCACCCGGCACCGGACCATTCGCCCGGTGACTTCCAACGAGCTGACCACCAGCCCTGCGGACTGTATCTGTGCAACGACATCACCGTAATTTGAGGCCATGCGTTCAGTGACTCCGCAGGCTGCTAACTA
>JBDQLO010000124.1:0-3919 GCA_040262735.1 Fluviibacter sp. | reverse complement strand
CTCCGCAACATTTCTTTACAACAATCGTGAAATCGGACAGATCAATGATCCTGAGTTTGCGCGGTTGTTCTTTGGCATCTGGCTGGATCCCCGAACAACGGAACCCAAACTGCGCAATCAGCTGCTCCAACCCAGAGCGGGCTGATGCACCAGGGACAGATTCTCCGTTACGGCGTACTCGGACTGCCGCTGGCTTTTGGGGCGCTGCCGATATACCTGTTCGTGCCAGATCTTTATGCGCGTAGCGGGTTGCTCGGCCTCACGACCATTGGTGCCATTCTTTTACTGACGCGGCTGCTCGATGCCGTGGCTGACCCCTGTTTCGGCTGGTTGATTGACCGATATCCGCGTAAGCCAGCGCTTTATTTGGCGCTTATTCCGTTCGGGTTGGGCTTTTACGCACTGTTTACCCCAGCACTGACCACCTGGCTGGATCCTGCGCTCTGGCTTTTTGCCGCCCTGATTTTGTGTACCCTTGGGTTTTCTGCCGCCATGATTGCCTATCAGGCCTGGGGGGGGGATCTCGGCGCAAATTCCACCGAGCGACTCCGGCTGACCGGTGCGCGGGAGGCATTCATCCTTGCGGGGGTGGTGATCGCCGCCGTTATTCCAACCGCCGTTTCAGACGAACCGCTGACAGGGATGCAAACCCTGCCGTGGTTTCTGATGGGATTCCTGGTTGTCACGTTTGTCCTGATGCGGGGATTGCCAGCCGGGCGTGGGCAATGCGCCGATCAATCGCTGACTGCGCGACTGAAAACCGCCTGGGGCGACTCGGTATATCGCCGATTGCTGCTGGTTTTCTTTGCAAATGGCGTGGCATCGGCCTTTCCGGCAACGCTCTTTGTGTTTTATGTGACCGATGTCCTCCAGGCGCCCGATAAAACCGGCTTACTCCTGGGGGCCTACTTCCTCTCGGCCGCTCTGGCCGTGCCGTGCTGGGTGCGCATTGCCCAATTTCTAGGCCGTCCATGGGCCTGGATGCTGGCCATGTTGCTGGCCATGGCATCGTTCTCGGGTGCCGCCTTCCTCGGGGCGGGGGATTGGCTCTGGTTTCTGGCGATTTGTTTGGTGTCTGGTATTGCCGTAGGCACCGACCTGACCATACCCGCATCCATCGTGGCCGACCTGGGCGAAAAGCACGGGGCAACGGGCACCTACTTCGGCGTCTGGAATCTGGTCGCCAAGATCAATCTGGCATTGGCCGCCGGCATTGCTTTACCGCTTCTGGCGCTGTTTGGCTATGCCCCGGGCAGCACAGCCCACACCGAGGTATTGGTGGCGTCCTATGTGCTTCTGCCGCTGGGGCTTAAATTCCTCGCGGCTGTATTACTGTATCGCTGGCGACAAAGCCTGACGATATCAGGCTAAGGGCGTCTGGGCCTTCAAGCGCGGATCATTCGCTGCAGTCCGCGCATCAGGCTACCGATGACCGGCAGACGACTATAAAGCTCCTCGGCGGCGTCCCAGTAGTCACGATGCAGGGTGACGAGACCGTCTGAATCGAAAGCCAGATGGGTCACCCCTTCAAGAGCCTGGGCGGTTTTACAACCCAGGCTCTTGAAACGGAAGTGGAATGTCCAGAATAGGATCGCATCGCCTTCGCCGATGATTACTTTAGTGACACGAAATGCGGGATCCCGAACCTGTGTAAACATGTGCGAAAAAATCCGCTTGATGCCATCCAGACTGCTGACATGATTGAACGGATCTCGAAAGCGGGCATCGTGCCGGTAATGGGTGTCAAAACGATCGATATCTTCTAGCCGCAGATGCTCATAGAAAGGCACAAGCGCATCGACGGCGATTCGGGTTTTGTCGTGACTGAGCGTGGACATGATTTACTCCAGAGGCGGAAGATGATTGCGGGGCAGCGGTGGTACCAGACGTTGCGCTAACCGCAGATACCAGTGAGTCGGCAACAGACGCAGCCATTTCATGAAGAGCGTAAAGCGCTTGGGGAAGTGAATCTCGAAGTCGCCACGAGAAAATCCATGCAAAATCGCCCTTGCCGCATCTTCAGGTTCAATCAGGGCGGGCATCTCGAAACTGTTCTGGGCCGTTAGCCGTGTGCGCACAAAGCCGGGATTGATCACCCATGTATTCAGCCCCATGCCATGGAGATCGATCCAGAGGGATTCAGCGAAGCTGATCAGGCCCGCTTTGCCTGGTCCGTAGGTCAGGGCGCGTGGTAAACCGCGGTAGCCAGCAACACTGGCGACGTAGGCCAACCCGCGCGGTTTCCCATCCTGGGGCGTTTTCATCAGGAGTGGCATGATGGCCGCTGTTGTTGCCATGGGTGCCAGCAAATTAACACGCAGTGATTTTTCCGCAGCGTCTGCCGACAAGGTGTCGATGCGCGTGGCTTCGTAAGTGCCCGCGTTGTAGATCACCAGATCCACACCACCCCAGCGCGCATCGATCTCGGCGACAGTTGATCCAACCGACGATGCGTTGCAGGCATCAAACGGCAAGACGGTGATCTCGCTCGCCGGATGATGACGACAGCAATCTGCAGCAACGGCCTCCAGCGTCTCCTGATGGCGTGCCGACAAGACGAGCCGGGCGCCCAGGCCGCTTAGCTGCAATGCCAGTGAGGCGCCTATGCCCGTTGAAGCGCCGATTAACCATACCCGCAGACCGGGCCAGTCGTGCGTACGTATCGGTTGGTTCAGGCGCTCGAACATGATCCGGCGAATCAACGTTTGACAAAGGTGAGCGTCACTTCGCCTAGGTCAAAGCCCCATTTCGACATGGCGGAGCGATTAAGCATCACACGGTCATCCATCAGGAACATCCAGTCATCGAAGTCCACGTGATAGATCTTGTCGTCAACCGGCAAAGCAAGAACGTAGCGCCAGCGTAGCGCATTGCCTGAACTTTCGCCGGTTGCCTCGCCAACAACGTCGGCAGCCGTGCCACGATAACTATGCGCGCCGGTCTTGGTGATTTTCCAGATCCGTTGCTGCGTTGTACCATCGCTGTAGGTAAAACGCTCGTCCAGGGTGCCGACATCTCCCTGCCAATGCGCATCGATGACCACATGGAAACGTTTGACCACTTCACCGGAGCGTTTCTGGAACATCCCATAGGCATCAAGCGTGCCGTTGAAATAGCGTTGAAGATCGAGAGTGGGTTCTTGTTGGGCGTAATGCGACACCTCGATGCCGGCACAGCCGTTAAGCCCGATGAGCGCGCATAAAGCCAAAAGCGGCTTACGCAAAATAGCAGTCAAGTTGGGCATGATTGTTCCTTTAAGCCTGAAGTGTGAATTGGTGCACGTCGATAGAACCCGCCCGGAATCCGGCCTCGCAGTAAGCCAGATAGAAACGCCAGAGACGGATAAACCGATCGTCGAAGCCTTGCGTCTTGACCTCGAGCAATCGTTCGCAGAACGCCTCATGCCACAGCCCCAGTGTACGGGCATAGTGTGTGCCAAAAGCCAAATCGTCGACGACGGTCAAACCGGCGCGAAGCGCCCGCGACTGGAACGCACCGGAGGAGGGCAACATCCCCCCGGGAAATACGTGACGCTGAATGAAATCGGTGCCGCGCCGGTAACGATGAAAGAGTGCGTCATCAATCGTGATGACTTGCACTACGGCATGCCCGCCGGGTTTGAGCAGACGCTTCAGCGACCTGAAATACGTAGACCACCAGCGCTCCCCGACCGCCTCGAACATTTCTACAGACACAATATGATCGAACTGGCCTTGCATGTCCCGATAGTCGGTCAGTTGGAAGTCAGCGTGTTTTGCCCAACCGCCTTCGGTTGATCGTGCCTCCGCGAAAGCGCGCTGAGCGGGCGATCAGGTTAGTCCGGTTACGTGGGCGCCGCGCCCCGCCGCCTGTTCGGCGAAGCCCCCCCAGCCACAACCCACTTCCAGAATCCGGTCGCCAGGCTTGACGCCCAGTACAT
>JBDQLO010000123.1:0-3941 GCA_040262735.1 Fluviibacter sp. | reverse complement strand
GGACCGGATCAACCGCGCGGTCTGGGTGCCGTGGCCAAGACGCTGTCGATGGACATGCGTGCCAACGATCCGGCCTGGCTGAAGCTCAAGCTGGACTCGCTGTCGAACACCCCGTCGGCCGGCGAATCGTTTGAAATGCCCTTCCCGCCGAACGGCGAGCGTCAGCTGATGTCGTCTGCTGTTTCGGCTTTCGCACAGCTGGTGCGCTACCGCACCGAGCAGCTGGGCTGGTTCAAGCAGGATCTACCCACCCCGGTGTTTGATGCCCTGATGAGCGCCAAGGAACCGAAGACCGGCACCGATGGCACGCTGTCGTGGACCGTCGACATCTTCAACCCGAACACGGGTGAGGACTTTGTGCTGGGTCTGAAAGAAATCACCCTGCCCGACGGCGTCAGCCGCCCGTACTCGATGTGGCTATCGGGTAATTACCCGCGTGCCCTGGATGGCCTGTCGAAGCTGCTGTCCACCGACATGCGCGTCATCGACCCGGCCTGGATCGGTATGAAGCTGCGCAAGCTGCTCGACTACCCGGAACCGCTGGGCGATATGCTGGCCTTTGTACCGGGTTCGCGCAAGCAGCAGACCTACCCGTCGACCATTGCCTATGTCGCCCACCTCATCCTGCACCGCTACAACATGCTGGGTATCCTGGATGAAAACGGCTTCCCGGTAAAACAGATGGGCATTCTGCAAGCCCCGACCGAAGAAGGTGCGGTCAAGCCGGTGCAGGGCAAGCTGTGCAGCGAGTGCGGTAACACCACCATGATCCGCAAGGACGGCTGTGACTTCTGCACCGCCTGTGGTGCCGTTGGGACCTGCGGCTAAAGTCTGGTGCACCCCCGACAAAAAGCCCTGAGAGAAATCTCGGGGCTTTTTGACGTGACCTGGCGAAAAATGCACCGTCGTCTTCGTTCTATATCGTGGTGGTCTAGAATGACGCAACTAATTAATGACTGAGACGCCAATGCCATCGACGCGGGCTTTCTGGTATCAAACGCTGAACAATCCCTCGCCGCGCAGCAAATCCGCAAAATGGATCAATGGGCTTCTAGCACTGGTCATCATCGCTAACTGCGCGTCTCGAATACCTGCTGAGACTCTGGTCGTGCACACCGTACAGCCCGACAAGTTTTCCAATATACCCGAGACGATCTGGTGGGCAATCGTAACGCTGACGACTGTGGGTTACGGCGACACCACACCAGTCACACCCGTTGGAAAGATATTGGCGACATTTATAATGATCATCGGTATCGGCATATTTGCCTTGCCGACCGCCATAGTGACCGCAGCCATTCTTGAAGCCGGCCAGCTTCGGGATCTCACCTGCCGAAAATGTGGTCACAAAGTAAGCAAAAAACCGGACGTTGAAAATCAAATGGATGTATAACTGGTGCCGCCCACGAACGAGGCGAGGCTTGATAACTGGACGATACTGCACCCCGTCCCTAAAGCCCGATCATGCCTCACAAGCCTATCTCGGAAGTCTCCAGCGCCATGAAAAAAATGCATAAACCCCGAATTGCCATCGCCTGCCAGGGTGGTGGAAGCCAGACGGCGTTTACGGCCGGAGTTCTGCAGGGCTTATTTGCCCATGGTATTGCGCAATCACACGATATCGTGGCACTGACCGGTACGTCAGGAGGCGCCGTCAATTCGTCACTCGCCTGGTACGGGATGCTCAAACAGGCTGCTGGCGACAAAACACCGGTTCAAGAACGCATTGCCGCATTCTGGGATGAGCTCAAAGCCAGCAGTCCGCTGGAACAATGGCTGGATCAGATCAATACCTTCATGATTCGCGCTGCAGGTGCCGGCCATTTACCCAAACTCGAAAGCAGCCCTTCGTCGCAATTCAGTCAGTTACTCCAGCAATCGGCATCGTATCTGTTGCCGCGTGAACATTATCTGGACTTTAAAGGACTGCTTGAATCGCATATTCAATTTGACGAACTGCCAGAACTCATTCGGGCAGATAGTCCGGCCTTGTTCATGGGCGCAGCCAATGTGCTGAATGGCAAAATCAGGATTTTCAATTCGCTCGCCGACCCGATGACCGTTGAAACCATTCTGGCCTCGGCGGCCATTCCGAGCGTCTTTCCGGCCGTCAAGATTGGACAGGATTATTACTGGGACGGGTTATTCTCATCCAACCCGCCCATCAGCCCGGTCCTGCGTCCGGTTCATATGACGAACAGCAGGTTTCCAGATGAGATCTGGGTCGTTCTGATTGATCCGCTTCGCTACGACAGGATACCGACGACCCCGGGCGACATTCTGGAACGTCGCACACAAATGACCAGCAACATCTCGCTGGTGCACGACCTTGAAAAAATCGTGATCCTTTACAGGGCGTTGAAATCAGGTGGACTCAACCAGGCCTATCTCGACGAACGGGGGCTGGGCAATCTCGGCAACCTGACCTTCCGGTTGATCCGGATCTCCGACGAACTCCAACCTGAACTGGACTACTCCAGCAAGCTGTCTCGCAATCCGCAGCTGATCGATACACTCATCGCTGAAGGCATCGGGCAGGTTAAAAAATTCATGCCCACACTCAGCCAGCCCGGGGTTGATCCGGAGCGCGTCCTCGAGCTCATCACGGAATAGGCCAGAGGCCGCCCGGGCCGTTAGCCCGGCGTCTTCTGCGCAGTTGTTTAACGCAGACCACAAGCGGTCTGGAGGATCTTTTCGTCGAGCGAATTTCGTTCGGGTTGCATCATCGGCGCTTCATTGACCGTGGGTGTATAGCTATAAACCACCTTGCCGGACCCGTCCATCAGCGTCACACCCGTCAGCGCCTGCGTCTTTGCCTTGCAGTCGGCCAGAAAGGTATTGGTCGCCTTAGTGTACTCGGCACCATTGGGTGCCTTCATTTTGTTCGTATAGATCGTCTGAACGGCGAAGGCGGTTTTGCCGTTGGACTTTGTCAGGCTATCGACGTCGAGCGCGTAACTGGCGTTCTGTTCGACGGTGATGGCACGCAGTGTTTCGGCCTGCGCCACCCCCGCGATGGCCGCCACGCCCAGAGCAACGAGGAGTTTGGTTGTATTCATGACAGCTCCCTTCAAAGTAATGTGATCAATGTACCAGATCTGTGGCATGAAAAAACCCGCCGGTCTTGCGAGCGGCGGGTTCCGTTGAGTGCGGCTTCGACTTAGACGTTGACGGTATCGGCCACGTCTTTGAACTCCTTGATCTGATCGAAGTTCATGTAGCGGTAGATCTTGTCGGCATCCTTGCTGATGACGCCCTGGTGCTCCATGTACTCGGCCGGAGTCGGGATACGACCCAGCAGCGCACAGACCGACGCCAGTTCGGCCGAACCCAGATACACGCGGGTATCGATCCCCAGGCGGTTCGGGAAGTTACGGGTCGAGGTCGACATGGCGGTCGAGCCCTTGCGGATCTGTGCTTGGTTACCCATACACAGCGAACAACCCGGCATTTCCATGCGGGCGCCGGTACGACCCAGCACACCATAATGGCCTTCTTCGGTCAGCACGTGCTGATCCATCTTGGTCGGCGGGGCGATCCACAGGCGCACCGGGATGTCGCTCTTGCCTTCCAGCAGCTTGGAGGCCGCACGGAAGTGACCGATGTTGGTCATGCACGAACCCACGAACACTTCGTCGATCTTGTCGCCGGCCACTTCGGACAACAGCTTGACGTCGTCCGGATCGTTCGGGCAGGCCACGATCGGTTCCTTGATCTGGTCCATGTCGATTTCGATGACGGCGGCGTACTCGGCATCGGCATCGCCCTTGAGCAGCTTCGGATCGGCGATCCAGGCTTCCATGGCCTTGATCCGACGCTCGAGCGTACGCTTGTCCTGGTAACCGTTGGCGATCATCCACTTCATCAGCGTGATGTTCGAACGCAGGTACTCGATGATCGGTTCCTTGTTCAGCTGGACAGCACAGGCGGCGGCCGAACGC
>JBDQLO010000122.1:0-3980 GCA_040262735.1 Fluviibacter sp. | reverse complement strand
GGGTAGTCGGCGACTTTGGGTTTGGCGGCGGATACCGAGCGAATAAACGTGCTCTTGCCGGCGTTGGGCAGGCCGAGCAGACCCACATCGGCCAGCACTTTGAGCTCCAGCTTGAGCATGCGCTCTTCGCCGGGGGTGCCGCGGGTGAACTGGCGCGGTGCGCGATTGACGCTGGATTTGAAATGAATGTTGCCAAGGCCGCCTTTACCGCCTTGGGCGACCAGCACTTTTTTGCCATCGACGTTGAGGTCGTGCAGCACGACGCCGGTTTCGTAATCCGAGATTACGGTGCCCACCGGCATGCGCAGCGTGATGTCGTCGGCGCCGGCACCATAGCACTCAGCACTCATGCCGTTCTGGCCGTTCCTGGCGAGAAACTTGCGGGTATAGCGGTATTCGACGAGCGTGTTGATATTGCGGTCAGCCACGGCCCACACACTGCCGCCTTTACCGCCATCGCCACCGCTGGGGCCGCCACGGGGGACGTACTTTTCACGGCGGAAGGCGGCGCAGCCATCCCCACCTTTGCCGGCCAGGACTTCAATACGCGCTTCGTCAATAAATTTCATGATGCTCTTCTGCTAAAGAAAAAGCCCTACCGGTAAGGATAGGGCTTTAGTGTGTCGGCGGGCAAGCTGCCCGACAGACACAAATTACTGTGCCGGCTGAATAACAACCGTGCGGCGCTTCTGTTCGCCTTTGACGGTGAACTTGACGGTGCCGTCGATCAGCGCGAACAGGGTGTGATCCTTGCCCATGCCGACGTTGTCGCCCGGGTGGAACTCGGTGCCGCGCTGGCGAACAATGATGTTGCCGGCTTTAACCAGTTGACCGCCGTAACGCTTGACGCCCAGTCGTTTGGCTTCTGAGTCGCGGCCGTTACGTGAACTACCGCCTGCTTTTTTGTGTGCCATGGTATGAGGCTCCTTTGCTAGACCGGATTAGCCTGCGATCGCGTTGATCTGCAGCTCGGTGTAATTCTGACGATGACCCTGACGCTTCTGGTAGTGCTTACGTCGACGCATTTTGAAAATGCGCACCTTGTCGTGACGACCCTGGCTCAGCACCGTGGCCGAAACGCTCGCACCTGCCACCAGCGGCGCGCCGATCTTCACGGCTTCGCCTTCGCCGACCATGAGAACCTGGTCGAGGGTGATCTGGGTGCCAACTTCTGCCGGTATCTGTTCTACTTTAATTTTTTCACCTGCGGCAACGCGATACTGCTTGCCACCGGTTTTTATGACCGCGTACATGTTGAACTCCAAAGGGATATTGCAAAGAACTCGCAAGTTTACGTAAAAAATCCTTTGTTGTCAAAGCGCTTGGGGTGCCTGACGCGCTTTTCCTTGACTGAACTGCCCGGCGCCCGTAAATTCGGCGCTTCATTTGCTTTTTAACCGGTTTACTGCGTGACTGCCAGCCCAAATCAACCCGTGCCACCCGCCAAGCCCTTATTTGTGGACCTGATTGCCGATGATATGCGGCAAATGGACGAGGTTATTCGCGCTTCGCTGTATTCCGAGGTGGCGCTGGTGCGCCAGGTGTCGGAGTACATTATTCACAGCGGTGGCAAACGGTTGCGGCCGGCGCTCCTGTTGCTGACGGCGGGCGCCTGCGGTGCTGCCGGTGATCAAGCCCGGGTGCTGGCAGCCGTGGTGGAGTTCATTCATACCGCCACGCTGCTGCATGACGACGTGGTCGACGAATCCAGCTTGCGCCGGGGTCGGGAAACGGCCAATGAATTGTTCGGTAACGCGGCCAGCGTGCTGGTCGGTGATTTTCTGTATTCCCGTGCCTTTCAGATGATGGTGTCGGTGGGGCGCATGCGCGTCATGGAAGTGCTGTCGGAGGCGACCAATATCATTGCCGAGGGCGAAGTACTCCAGCTCATGAACTGCCACGACGCGGACGTGAACGAAGAACGCTACTTGCAGGTGATCCGTTACAAGACGGCGAAACTCTTTGAAGCGGCCTCGCGTCTCGGGGGGGTATTGGCGGACGCGGATGCGGCGCTCGAAGAGGGCTTGGCGCGTTACGGCATGCACTTGGGCACCGCTTTCCAGATTATTGATGATGTGCTGGATTATTCCGGTAACGAAGCCGATACCGGCAAACACCTGGGGGATGATCTGGCCGAAGGTAAGCCAACGCTGCCACTGATCTATGCCCGTGATCGCGGCACGCCGGAGATTGCAGCGGCAATTCGCAAAGCCATTGAATCGGGTGGAATCGAGGAGTTTGACGCGGTATTACAGGCAGTGCATGCCAGCGGCGCGCTCGATGCCGCCCGCGACGCGGCGCGCCACGAGGCGGCGCTGGCGCGCGATGCTCTGGCCAGCCTGCCGGACTCGATCTACAAGCAGGCGCTGGAAGATCTGGCCAGCTTTGCGGTCGCGCGTAGCCACTAAATCAGGAGGCGAAGATGGATCACCTGGGTTTTATCGAGTTAATGGGTCAGTGGGGCGATGCGCTGGGCGTCGCGGTCATTGTACTGGGCGTGCTTTGGGGCCTGATCCGTTTTCCGCTGGATCTCAGCCGGCAGGGCGTGGACTACGCATACAAGATGGTGCGTAACCAGATTACGCGCACCTTATTGCTAGGGCTGGAAGTGCTGGTGGCGGCCGACATTATCCGAACCGTGGCGGTGAGCCCGACCCTACTGAGCGTAGCGGTGCTGGCCGCGATTGTGGCCATCCGGACCTTCCTGAGCTGGTCGCTGATTCTGGAAATGGAAGGTCGCTGGCCCTGGCAAAAAGAGGCAACAAGCCCCAAGCCCTAAGCTTGGGTGCCCTTACTGACGGCTGGCGGCCGCTTTTCGTAATCGCTTGGCGTGGCGTTTTTCACCGTCTAGACGCGCGGCAGCCACATTGGCATCCGTTGGCTCGGGGAAGTTGCCACCCGCCAGGCTGGCCATGTAAACCACGGCGCGAGCGACCTCAATATCGTATAACTCCGGTGCACCGCCCTTGGGCGGCATCATGCGTACGCCGGTGAGCGCACTGCCGACCAGATCTTCGTAGCCTTCGGCAATCAGCGGCGTCCAGGCCTGCTTGTTGCCAGCGCGCGGGGCGCCGGCGAGACCTTGCCCATGGCAAGTGGCGCAGACGGCCTTGTACGTCTGCTCGCCGCTCATCGCGGCCTTCCCGAATTTGGGATGTTCGCCGGCCTGGCTGGTGACACTGACAAGCGACAAAGCCAGTGAGGCGGCCAGCGGCCAGAAATGTCGGAATTTCATGGGGGGCATCCTTGGGTCCGTAAAATTAAACGCCAGCATAGCGCAGCACTTGCAGCCTAGGCTTATTAAAGGCTTAATGCGACATAGCGTTTATTTTAACGTGCCTTATAAGTCGCTTCTGGAACAAAGGAGTCTGAGATGAACAAGAAACAATGTCGCCCATTCACGGGGTTTGCAACGGCGCTGTTAAGTGCTGCGGTTATGACTGGTTGTGCAACGGCGATTCCGGGTGCCAGTATCAAACCGGGTGTCAGCGTCGCGCAAGTCGAGCAATCGGTTGGTAAGCCGGATATGACCTGGCGTAGCAGCCAGGGCAAGGTGATTCAGGCGGCCTATTCGAATCAGCCGACTGGGTTTGTTACGTTTATGGTGTACTTCGATGACCAAGGTCTTGTGACGCGTGTTGAACAGGTCATGAACAACAAGAATTTTATGAAGGTTCAGAATGGGATGGATGGTGCCCAAGTTCATAAGATCCTTGGCCCGCAGCGTTCGGTTGACCACTTCAGCAATCTCAAACAGATCGACTGGAATTACGGCTATTGCAATGGCAATGAACGTGGCGTTTATTCGGTGACCTTTGATGATCGAACCATGAAAGTGAATGGGGCTGTCACAACCCCAGATTTGCTTTTCTCGAATGGTGATAACGAGCCTGCGTATTGCGTGCCTTACAGCGCAGGTGAGACCTACGAACGCTAATGCCTGTGGATAACAACCAACAGAATGCCGGAACCCCCTGGGT
>JBDQLO010000121.1:0-3981 GCA_040262735.1 Fluviibacter sp. | reverse complement strand
TCTTCGAGGCGTTCCGTGATCTGGGCGGAGAGGCCATCGAAGTCGCTTCCGGCAGCCACACACCGGAGCAGATCGCCCACTTCGGGCGTCAGGCGCGACACTATGCCTTCAAGGGGTCACAGGGTTCCGATTTTCACGGGCCGGACGAGAGCTATGTCGATCTGGGGCGCAGTTTGCCCTTGCCGGAAGGCGTTGTTCCCGTCTGGAACAATTGGTAAATCAATGAACTAAATAATACTTGTGACACAGTACTTTAATATTCACCCTGATAATCCGCAGCCCCGCCTGTTGCAGCAAACGGCCGAGTTGCTGCGCCAAGGCGCCGTCGTTGCCTTGCCGACCGACTCCTGTTACTCGTTGGCCTGCCACCTCGGAGATGCCGCTGCGCTCGACAAGATCCGCAAGATCCGCGGCATCGATGATCATCACCTCATGACGCTCATGTGCCGGGATCTGTCCGACATCGGTCAGTACGCCCGAGTCGACAACGCCCAGTACCGCTTGCTCAAACTGGCGACCCCGGGCGCCTATACCTTTGTCCTGGAAGGCACCAAAGAGCTGCCACGCCGGATACTGCACCCCAAACGCAAAACACTGGGTCTGCGCATCCCTGACAACCGCATCATGCTCGGCGTCCTGGCAGCATTGGGAGAACCGTTGCTGACCACCACGCTACTGTTGCCGGGCGACGAAGCACCACTCAGCGATGGCTGGTCGATCAAGGAGCGCCTACAGCCGCAGCTCGATCTGGTTGTCGAAGGTGGCTGGTGCGGGACCGAGCCCACCTCGGTGATCGATCTCTGCGAGATGCCGCCGAAGGTGCTTCGCCGTGGGCACGGCCCGCTGGCACCGCTTGCTCTCGAATAAGCACCCGCAACGCTCAAATCACGCAGGGTGAGGGTCTGGCCTCTGTTAGAATCGCTGTCCAACGGTCCCCTCATATGAATATCGATATCGCCTACCTGGCCATTGCGGCCATCCCCATCATTTTTGCCATCACGCTGCATGAAGCGGCGCATGGCTACGTTGCGCGCTATTTTGGCGATCCGACGGCCTATCAGATGGGGCGCATCAGTCTTAATCCGATCCGCCACATCGACCTGGTGGGCACCATTGTCGTGCCGGCACTGACGCTCCTCGTCGGTGGCATTCTGTTCGGCTGGGCGAAGCCCGTGCCGGTCGATTACAGCCGCCTGCGCCACCCGCGCGAAGACATGCGCTGGGTTGCCCTGGCCGGCCCGGGCGTGAATCTTCTGATGGCGCTTGGTTGGGCGGTGCTGCTCAAAGTCGGGTTATCCACTGACAACTACTTCAGTGTACCGCTCGAAAACATGGCCTACGTTGGTGTCAACATCAACCTGATGCTCATGGCGTTAAATCTGCTGCCGCTCTTGCCGCTCGATGGTGGCCGTGTACTCTTCAGTTTGCTGCCGCCTTCGACGGCGCATGCTTACGGCAAAACCGAGCCCTACGGCATCTTTATCCTGCTGGCCCTGATTTTTACGAACATCCTCGGTTTCTGGGTGTACCCCATCGTCAGTAGCGTCAAGCACCTGATTTCCAACGTTTTCTTTATCTGAGTTTCTGATGTCTGCTGAACGCGTACTTTCCGGCATGCGCCCGACAGGTCGCCTGCACCTGGGGCACTACCACGGTGTTCTCGAAAACTGGGTTCGCCTGCAGAATGACTACGAGTGTCTGTTCTTCGTGGCCGACTGGCACGCGCTCACGACCAACTACGATGCGCCGCAGAGCATCGCCCAGGCTGGTCGCGATATGGTTGTCGACTGGCTCGCCGCCGGCCTCGACCCCGAAAAATCGATCATCTTCCAGCAGTCGCAAGTGCTGCAACACGCCGAGTTGCATCTGCTGCTGTCGATGATGACCCCGCTGGGCTGGCTCGAACGGGTACCGACTTACAAAGATCAGCAGGAAAAGCTCTCGCACAAGGATCTGTCGACGTACGGTTTTTTGGGTTATCCGCTGCTGCAGTCGGCCGATATTCTGGTCTACGACGCGCGCCATGTGCCGGTTGGCGAAGACCAGGTGCCGCATATCGAACTGACGCGCGAGGTGGCCCGTCGTTTTAATCATTTATATGGCCGCACACCGGCGTTTGAGCAGGAAGTCATTGCCGCACTCAAGAAGCTGGGTTCGACCGCCAAACCCTACAAGGAACTGCGCCAGCGTTATCAGCAGGATGGCGATCGCGACGTACTGACTCAGGCCGAAGCCTTTCTGGCCGGTGCCGAGGTTCTGAATACCAGCGATAAAGAATCGCTCTGGGGCTGGCTGGTAGGCTCCGGTAAAGCCATTCTGGTGGAGCCGGCCGCGCTGCTGACCAAGGCCTCCAAGATGCCGGGTCTCGACGGTCAGAAAATGTCCAAGTCGTACAACAACACCATCAGCCTGCGCGAAAAACCGGAAGACGTGGTCAAGAAACTCAAAGCCATGCCCACCGATCCGGCGCGCGTACGCCGAACCGATGTCGGCAATCCCAAGAACTGTCCGGTCTGGCAATTGCACGAGGTCTACAGCGACGATGCCAAGAAGCAGTGGGTGACGGCGGGCTGCACCACCGCCGGTATCGGTTGCATCGATTGCAAGAACGCGGTGGCCGAAGGCATTGAAATGGTCCTCGCGCCCATGCGCGCCCGCGCCGAGGTACTGGAAGCCGAACCGGAAAAAATCGATCGCATTCTGCGTGAGGGCGCCGAGCGTGCCCGCGCCCTGGCCGATCAGACCATGAGCCGCGTTCGCAGTGTTATGGGCCTGAGCGGCACCTGACCCGAGATTTCACGCACACCCATCATGACCATCGACGATCTGCATCCCGAACAGCCGCCTGTGCCACCCAGTCTGCCGGAAGCGGCAATAGCTGACGCGGTGGGCGACCCGGTGGCTGGCGAACTGACTGCAGACGTAACGCCCGATACCCTGCCTTACGAACAGGCCATCTCGGTCACCGTCGAGGCCGGCGAGCCGCGGGTCATGCTCTATGGTCAGCCGATCGTGGATCTTCCCCTGGATTTGTACATCCCGCCCGATGCGCTGTCGGTCATGCTCGACGCCTTCGAGGGCCCGCTGGATCTGCTGCTCTATCTGATCCGTAAAGCCAACGTCGATATTCTCGATATTCCCATGGCGCCGCTGACTAATCAGTATCTGGATTACGTTGAGGCGATGCGTTCGGAGAATCTCGAGCTTGCCGCCGAGTATCTGGTCATGGCGGCCATGCTGATTGAAATCAAATCGCGCATGCTGCTGCCGCGGCCGAAAGCCGCGTTTGAAGAAGAGGTCGAAGACCCGCGTGCCGAACTCGTGCGTCGTCTGATCGAATACGAACAGATGAAACTCGCCGCCCGCGAAATCGACGAACTGCCCAAGGCCGAGATTGATTTTCAGTGGCTCAATGTCTGGGTGGATCGCGAGGCTGTGGTGCGTCATCCCGACGTATCGGCCGAAGACCTGCACGAGGCCTGGCGCGCGGTCGTCCGCCAGGCCAAGTTGCACACGCATCACAAGATCGCCCGGGAAGAATTGTCGGTGCGAGAACATATGGGTCTGATTCTGCGCCGCCTGCGCAGCAGCGATGGCTATCTCGAGTTTGGCGAGTTGTTCGATGTCACCGGCGGTGTCGCAGTCGTGGTCGTCAATTTTATTGCCTTGCTCGAACTGGCCAAAGAGCACCTGCTCGAAATGACGCAGACCGCCGCATTCGCGCCGATCTATGTGCGTCTGCCGACCGATGCCCCCGAACAATCGATGTTTGAAGTGCCCGAGGCAGACGATCTGCCCGAGGAGGATGGAAGTGTCTGAAGAACAACGTTCCCTGACCGAGCTGGTCGAAAACACCGAAGGTGAAGTTGCTGCCGGTCCGGTGATGGATGTCGCCGAACTGGCCTGCATTGTTGAAGCGGCGCTCCTGGCGTCAACCGCACCGCTGGATATGCCGCACCTGCGTCGTCTTTTCGATGACAC
>JBDQLO010000120.1:0-3983 GCA_040262735.1 Fluviibacter sp. | reverse complement strand
CTGGGATATCGAAACGGGTTACATCCCTAACTGACGAACAGCGCGCGGCGTATTTCGCGGGCTATGACGCCGCCAGAGAGATTGGAGATAGAAAGGAATGGACATGACCGCACCAGAACGCATAACAGTTGCCCACGATTACGAAAAATGCCCATACTGGCCGGAATGCGGTTGCCCTAGCGACCGGATCAGCGATTGCCCGGGCCGCGACCCGTATTCGTCGCGCTGGGTGGATTGTACCGCGCTTGCAATTGCCTTGGCATTTCTTGCCGTTGCCATGTCCGGCGCTGTTTATTTCATCAGCCGCGTGGCTGCAATTTGGAGGTAGTAGAATGACCATGTTAAAAGTATTCGAGAATTTGAAAGCCGTTCAGGGAATGGCTGTTCCGGATCACTATGAGCCGACTGATACCTTTCTGGTCGAGGCCGATCAATCAATTAGCCCGCACTTCGACCGCGAATACCAGTACACGTTCACCGCCACCTGCTATGTGAGCCTTACCGGTAAGCCTTCCGAACTCCCCCAGATCAAGCAGCGGGCTATCCAGCTTTTGGCGCACGAGATTTACGGCGATATTCGCGCCGAGATTTCAAAACTTTGGGCTATTTACTATTGCAGTTGGAAATTTGATGAGGATTTTGCGCGGCGACTGGAAGCGTTGCTCCGCAAGCTGGAAGGGGCCGACCAATGACTGACATCAAGACGTTGATAGGGCCGTTCGATCTATGGGCGCGCGATGCTGTGCCCGGATCACGGGTGATATATCACACCGGAGAGTATGCAGGCGGCCCTGTGTGCAGGCAAGCTATGGACGCATGCGATGCTGGTCTGGTATTGTTGGTTCGTAAACGAGCCGACAAGCCAAATCAGTACCACTACATCGCGGTAAGGTCACATGGAAAACGTAAAAAATAAGATCATGCAGCACCTGCGCGACATCAAGATCGCAGCGCGAGTGCCGAAAATATCGCAGGCGATCGGCGAGGAGGAGCGCAGCGTGCAGGCTGCCCTGATCGAGCTGGACGACGAAGATATGGTCATCATGAGCAACGGATGGTATCTCGCCAGCCACAAAGGGATGCAGGCATGATCACGAACGGCCAAGGGCTTCTGCACGAGGCACCAATCGAAAACATGATCGACCACAAGGCGCGCGAGCATGGCGTCAGTTACGGCCTGTCCGAGGCAGGGTACGACATCCGCATCAAGCAAGAGCTGTTCCTGCGCGAGGATGCCCGCTTTGCCATCGCCAGCACCGTCGAGCGCTTCAACATGCCCAAGACGCTGGTCGGCGTCGTGCATGACAAGAGCACATGGGCCCGCAAGGGGCTGTCGGTCTTCAACACCGTGATCGAGCCCGGCTGGCATGGCTGGCTGACGCTCGAGCTGGTGTACCACGGGCACGGCACGATCCACATCCCAGCTGGTGCAGGCATCGCGCAGGTGCTGTTCCACCACCTCGAGTGGCCCGCCGATTACGGCGATGGAAAATACCAAGGCCAAGAAAACGCACCGGTCGGCCCGATCACCGCTTGACGGGCCGCCGATCAGCATCATATGATGCACCTGTACCCCACTGGGTGCCGTATGACGTAGCGAAGTAGGACACACACCACATGAAACTGCTCCCCCACCAGATTGAGGACGCCAAGTTCTTGGCGTCACGCACGATCGCCGGATGCTTCAATGGCATGGGCACCGGCAAGACCCTGACCGCCTTGCAGGCCACCATCGAGGCCGAAGTGCTGCGCGCCGTGATCATCGGCCCGCCCATCTCGCTCCGCATGTGGGCGCAGGAGGCTGCCAACTGGACCGGCGCAAAGGTCCAGATCCTCGCCAAGGGCTCGACCCCGATCGACCGCAACCCCGAGGTCGAGATCCTGATCTGTTCGTACGAGATCGCGACCAAGCGCCAGCACGAGCTGATGGCGTGGGCACGCGAACCGCTGAACGGCATGCGCTCCGCCCTGATTTGCGACGAAAGCCACGCGCTGAAGAGCACCAAGGCCAAACGCACCAAGGCGATCCTCGGTCGGGGCGGCATGGTCGAGGCCTTCAAGCACAGCTGGTTTCTGACCGGCTCGCCGATGACCCGCTGGGCTGACGACCTGATCCCCTTCCTGTTTCGGGCCGCGCCCCAGCAGATCAAGAAGAAGATCGGCGCGCTCAACATCGACCGCTTCAACCTGCGCTACTGCATCGTGCAGGAACGCAAGTTCGCCGGCGCGCGCTTCCCTGTGAAGATGACAGTGGGGTCACGCAATCTGGACGAACTTGGAGCCATTCTGGCAGACTGCGCGACCCGCCGCACGCTGGACGACGTGTGGGAGAGCATGCCCTCCCTTACACATACCAGATTGGCGGTCGAAGTGTCGGGTCTCTCCGCGATAAATCGTGCAATCGAGAAGATGACGATGGCTCAGATCGAGCAGGCCATCGCTCAGAACGACGAGAACCTCGCCACCATGCGCCGCGAGATGGGCGTGTCGATGATCCCAGAGGCCGCCGACTTCATCTGGCAGCGCGCCGATGCCGAGCAAGGCGCGATCCTCGTCGGTGCTTGGCACCGGGAGGTCATCGACGGGCTGGTCGATCTGCTGCACGTCAAGAAGCTGCGCGTCGCCAAGCTCGACGGGCGCACCTCTGCCGCGATGAAGACCGAGATCCAGCGCCAGTTCAACGAGGGCGAGCTCGACGTGTTGGTCGGGCAGATCGCAGCCATGGGCGTCAGCCTCAACCTGCAGCGCGGTGGCAACAGCATCGTCGTGGTCGAGGAAGACTGGTCGCCCAGCGTCATGGACCAGTTCTATGCGCGCCTGCATCGCATGGGGCAGGGCAAGCCCGTGCACGTCGACACGCTCTACGTCGAAAACAAACTCGCCAAGGCGGTGCACAACATCTCGAATGCCAAGCGCCGCGCCCACACCGCAACCGCAGAAGCCCATCAGGAGGCAGCACAATGAAACAGCAGGATCACCAGTCGAAGTTACCGCCAGAAGAAAACAAATTTCACGCTGGGAATAATAAGGACGGGCGGCACTATTGGCTCACCCCCCCTGACCTATATGCGGAGCTGAATGCGGAGTTTCATTTTGACTTTGACCCGTGCCCATATCCGCTGCCAGAAGGCTTTGACGGCCTGACCTGTGAGTGGGGGCAATCCAGTTATGCCAACCCCCCCTTTGGATCCATCATGCATGAGGGAAAGAAAAAAGGCCCGACAGCATGGGCGCGGAAAGCCGTTGCGGAGAGCAAAAAAGGGAAGGATGTTGTGCTCGTATACCCCATCGATAAGTGGATACTTATGCTGCTTGAAGCGGGTGCAGAAGTCAGGAACCTGCGGGATGTGCGGTGGCTGGCGACAGAGGATGGGCTGCCCGGAAAGGGTACCGGGCGGCACATCGCATGCTTTATTTTGCGAGGCACAACCCATCAGGAGGCAGCACAATGACCCACCACCTCGAACTACAAATCGCAGATCTCGAGGCGCAAAACGCCAAGCTCCGCGCCGAGATCGACAACCTGCAGGCCCCCCGGCCTGCACCCACCATCGTCGACGTCATCGGCCCCGAAGCGTTCGAGCGCATGGTCGAGCTCTTTCCGTCGTTCCGTGAGAGCGGCACGCCGACCAATCCGACCGACGCCGCGTCCGAGGTGCTGTGGTCATGCATCCGCATGATGGGCCGCGCGGACAAGAGCCGAGAGGACGCCGTGCACCGCAGCATCGAGGCGACATCGGATTACGCAGACATCTATGCGCGCCTCGAGCGCGCCACCAATGCGC
The DNA here is from genome assembly GCA_040262735.1 of Fluviibacter sp. Lineage (GTDB taxonomy): Bacteria > Pseudomonadota > Gammaproteobacteria > Burkholderiales > Rhodocyclaceae > Fluviibacter. The sequence continues at coordinate 198 of JBDQLO010000120.1, read as the reverse complement.
TGGCCGAGTACGCCATGCGCGCAGTCGAGGAGTACGACGCATGATCAAGGATCTGGTATTGCAGGGCGCGCAGGCGCTGGACGACGACGAGGGTTTCGGCATCGATCGCTCGAAATACCTGAACGCATCGAGCGCAGACAGCTGCATCCGCAAGCAGTGGTTCGAGCGCAACCTGCCGCCGGTCGAGCAGGACTGGGG
>JBDQLO010000119.1:0-4017 GCA_040262735.1 Fluviibacter sp. | reverse complement strand
TGTCGCCAGAATCCGAACAAATTCTGGCTGAATCAAACGACGTTTATGATGTCGTTTCTTATGCCATGGATCGGGAAAAAAGATCAGGATACCGTCTAGTGATCCTGGGGCAATCATGTCGTTAACGACATCGACGGCGTCGTGCGAAATGATCCGTAAATTCGTCAGATTGTCCTGTGCAATCAACTTGAGCAGGTTGCCAACACCCGGGCGATGAACCTCAATGCCAAGATAATCGTTGGCCGGGTGATTGCCGGCAATTTGAGCGGTGGCGCCGCCCATGCCAAAGCCAATCTCGAGATAACGCGGTGCCTTGCGGCCGAAAATGGCATCCCAATCGACGATTGCCGGCAAAAAGTCGACGCCCCAGCGTGGCCAACCCATCTTAATTGCCGACGTTTGTCCGTCGGTCAAACGGCCTTCACGACGCACAAAACTACGGATACGGCGCAAGTGTTCTGGCAAATTACTCAGAACGGGTTTGCTCTTCTCGGTCATCGCTACTTTCAACGGGCTCGGGTTGTTTGTATTCCGCAGGTGCAGTCGGGCGTTTTTGTTTCAGATAGTCTGGGTTTTTAACTTCTATCAGCACCGCATCGTAACGCTTATTCAGATTCATACTGGGCAATGCCAGCGTCTCCGGCAAACTCGTGCAAGCGTCTTGCTTCGCCTCATCAGAAAGATTTAACTGTGATTTCAGATGCATCGTAGATGCAACGCGTTGCTGCAAATCATCCGTTTGATGGGGTATCCGGTAGTAATCTGCCAGACGGGTCGTGATCTGCTTCAGCATCTCCCCGTTCACGATCAGCCACTGGGCGAAACTGGCGCTGGCATCCGGATTATCTTCACATACCTGACCGAGCAGAGTGATGGCATTGCCGATACCAAAGACGCGTTGAGCTGCCAGAATTTCTGGCTGATCAAATGCATAAGCATGGACTCTTGGCGTCTCTGACGCCGACGCCACCATGGTCGAAAGCAACCACATCGTTGCAACAAGCCCGCGCCTCATTCAAAGCGTCCGAGATTACTGGCGGCCAATCAGGCCCGTCGTCGGTGAACTCGGATCGGCGCTATAGAACTTGCGGGGCATCCGGCCGGCCAGGTACGCAGCACGACCCGATTCGACAGCCAGTTTCATAGCGCTGGCCATGAGTACCGGATCTTGTGCGTGGGCAATCGCCGTATTCATGAGCACACCGGCACAACCCAACTCCATGGCAATCGTTGCATCCGAGGCCGTGCCCACGCCCGCATCCACTATGACCGGCACTTTGGCTTGATCGAGAATCAGGCGCAGATTCCAGGGATTTAGAATACCCATGCCCGAGCCGATGAGCGAGGCCAGCGGCATAATCGCCACGCAGCCAATCTCTTCTAACATCTTCGCTTGAATCGGGTCGTCCGAGCAGTAAACCATGACTTCGAAACCGTCGCGCACCAGTGTTTCTGCAGCCTTCAGCGTCTCTGGCATGTTTGGAAAGAGACTTGTTTGATCCCCGAGTACTTCGAGCTTACAGAGCCGATGGCCATCGAGCAGCTCGCGCGCCAGGCGCAGTGTGCGCACCGCATCGTCGGCCGTGTAGCAACCGGCGGTGTTGGGAAGAATCGTGTATCTGTCTGGGGGAATCACATCCAGCAGATTGGGTGCACTGGCATCCTGCCCGATATTGGTGCGGCGGATCGCAACCGTGACAATCTCGGCACCCGAGGCTTCAATGGCGCGACCGGTTTCATCAAAATCTTTATATTTACCGGTGCCTACTAACAAACGTGACCGATAGGTCTTGCTGCCAATCGTAATGGCTTTCATGGAATCCTGGGGCTGCATGCTTAACCTCCGCCAACGGCGACGACAATCTCAATGACATCGCCTTCAAGCAAGCGAGTCGACAGATGTAGGCTGCGCGGCACAATGCTGCCGTTACGCTCAACCGCCACCCGGCGGTCAGCCAGCGCCAACCGCTCAAGCAAGGCGCTCACCGTCGTATCGGGTGGGCATTCGTGGGCTTTGCCGTTAACGGTCAAATTCATGAAGGGCGAGATTCTCTGGAGCGGGCGAAGGGAATCGAACCCTCCTCATAAGCTTGGGAAGCTTAGGTAATGCCACTATACGACGCCCGCGGGTTGCGTAGCCTCTATTGTAATCGAACGATTACGTCACCTTGGAAAAATTCGATTGACCTAGCTTAGAATCCTCCAAATGTCGTCGAACATGCCCAACCGTCTAGAAGCCATGATGAATGCGCCAATGACCCCGTATCTCTTCGGGTTCATCGGTTGGTATGTTACCTGGCTTATCCAGCTACAGTTTTCGATGCTTGAGTACGCCCTTGGCGTATCTTTGATCTTTCTGCCCGCCGGCATTCGCACGCTCGCCGTCCTGATCTTCGGGTTTCGGGGTGCCATTGGGGTCTTTCTCGGCTCTATTTTGTCGTCGATCAACTACATCAGTCATGTCAAATCCATGACCTTTTTTCACATAGGCATCATCGCGGCCGTTTCGGCATTTTCTGCTTATCTGATGATGGCCCTGGTGTGCTGGTGGCGACGTATCGGCAGTAATCTTGATGAACTGACTTTTACTGACGTGCTCACCATCGTCTTTACTCAGGGGCTCCTTTCGGCATCGCTGCATCAACTAATTTATGCCTATCAGCCGATTGAAGCCACTTACGACCATCCTTCGCGCGCGGAGGTATTTCGTCTGTGGGCCGCCATGGCAACCGGCGATATCGTTGGTTCGATGATTCTGATGCTTAGTGCCGTTTGGCTCGCCAATCTGTTTCACCGAATCTATCGGACCACCCCCTAAGCAGCGCCAGTATCACACTGAAACTTCGCGGAAACTGGCGCAGACGCTCAGCCCGTACTCCCCCGGACCATCCTGTAAAACCAGCGTTGCGCCATGTAACTCTGCAATACGCAAGGCAATAGACAAACCCAGTCCGGAGCCCGGAGCCTCATTACCCCCCAGCCGGGTGAAACGAGACAGCACCCGTTCACGTTCGTGTTCAGGAATGCCCGGGCCCTGATCGCTGACCGTTAGGCGAACCTTGCCATCAGCCAGCTTGATAGTGACTGCGACAAAAGTCTCCGCCGGCGAATATCGAACCGCATTATCGATCAGGTTTCGCAGCAAGACCGCCAGCAAGGCAGGTTCACCCCGCACCCAAGCGGCTCGACCCTCATCGAGCATGACCTCGACTTTTTTCTCTAATGCTTGCGGCGTAATTTCGGCAATCACATCGACCGCAATCTTGCGCAAATTACAGTTCACAAAATTGCGGTTCAACGTATCGCTATCCAGCCGCGCCATGGTCAGCAGCTGCGCAAGCAAATGTGTCGCACGGTCGCTCGCCTGCACAACCGAGCTTAATGCCCGCGTGCGCTCTTCAGTCTCCGTTGCAGCCGCTGCCACCTGGGCGTAGGTTCGGATCACCGCGAGCGGTGTGCGAATCTCATGCGCCGCATCGGCCGTAAATCGCCGCTCCTGTTCAATTGAGTCAGAAACGCGCTGTAACAAGCGGTTAGTCTGTTCGATGATTGGCCGAATTTCGTTGGGCACATCGGTTGCCGCTATCGGATCCAGCCTTTCTGGCGAGCGCTGTCCGATTGAGCTGGCAAGCCGCTGCAGGGGCTTAAAGCGCTGGCGCATGAGCAGCACCAGTCCCAAAGCCAGTGTCGGTAGCGCGATGATCAGAGGGGTCAGCAGGTGTTTGGCCAGCTCCTTGCCAACCGCATTTCGTGCCTCATAACTTTCTGCAACCAGAATACGATGGTGGTGCCGCTCATCAACCTTACTGTAGATGCGCCAGTTTCGGCCATCAATACGCCGATCCGAAAAACCTTTGGTCTGATCGGTTAGCGGTTCACGCGGTGCGGTAGTTGATCGCGCCAGCAACTTGCCTTTATCTGACCAAATCTGAAAGGCCACCTTTCGCGCATAACGATGAGAGGGTAGCTCTTCGGGCAGATCACTCGATTCTTCACTGCTCAGAACAACCAGTAATG
>JBDQLO010000118.1:0-4032 GCA_040262735.1 Fluviibacter sp. | reverse complement strand
GGTCATGGCGTTTTCGGCCAGGGTGACCGAGACGGTGTCGTAGTTCGGGCGGCCATCGCCACCGCGCAGGACGATATGGCCGTAGGGGTTGCCCGTGGTGCGCACGATGGCGACGCGGCCGTCACTGTTGATGCCCAGGAAGCTATGCGGCCGGCTGGCCGAAAGAATCGCGTTGATGGCAATGCTCAGGTCGCCGTTGGTGCCGTTCTTGAACCCGACCGGCGTCGACAGCCCTGATGACATCTCGCGGTGTGTCTGCGATTCGGTGGTACGGGCACCGATGGCGTTCCAGGCAATCAGGTCGCCGAGATACTGTGGTGAAATTGGATCCAGCGCTTCGGTCCCAGCGGGTAGACCGAGTTCATTGACGGCGAGCAGGAACTCACGGGCCTTGGCCATACCGGCATCGACCCTGAAGGAATCATCCATGTCCGGGTCATTGATGTAGCCCTTCCAGCCGACCGTGGTGCGCGGCTTCTCGAAGTAGACACGCATGACGATCATCAGGGCATCGGCAACTTCGTCGGCGAGCGCCTTGAGACGACGGGCATAGTCCAGACCGGCCACCGGGTCGTGAATGGAGCAGGGACCCACGACGACGAAGGGGCGAGGGTCCTGGTGTTCGAGGATGTCGATCAGCTGGGCGCGCCCCTGGGAGACAGTTGCAGCGGCCTGGGTACTCAGCGGCAGCTGTGCCTGGATGGCATCGGGCGTTGGCATCGGGTCGAACGAGGCGATATGCAGATTGTTGATGGGCTGTAGGGCGCTGTGAGTCATAATCGATTCCACGGTCTGAATTAGTGTTTGGCTGCCTTGGCGAGTTCTGCCGGTGTTTTTTCGACCAGCGCACAAAGTTCGCGAAACGCCTGGATGCGCTGGCTGAGCGATGGCATGTGCCGCGCAAGAATGATTCTATCCTGACCGGCGAGTTTCATGTCTCGCCGGTTCTGGATCAGCCAGAGCAACGCCATGGGATCGGCCGGTGTTTTAGGGCCGAACTGAACGAGGATCTGGTCCTGGTTGATATCGACTTTGGTCATGCCCCAGCGCACGGCCTGTAAGCGAATCTGATGGGTGGCGAGTAAGGATTCGGCCTGCGGTGGCAAGGCGCCAAAGCGGTCGATGAGTTCTTCCTGCAGCAGGATGAGTTCATCCCCATTGTCGCTATTCGAGAGGCGCTTATACAAATTTAGACGCTCGTGTACGTCGGGGCAATAGGCATCGGGCAGTAGCGCCGGCACACGCAGGTTGATTTCGGTACCGATACCGAGCGGCTGCTCCAGATCCGGCGTTTCGCCGGCCTTCATGGCTTTGACAGCGCGGTTCAGCATTTCGGTAAAGAGGGTGAAACCGACTTCCTGGATTTCGCCCGATTGCGAGTCGCCGAGGACTTCACCGGCACCGCGAATTTCGAGGTCGTGCATGGCCAGATAGAAACCCGAGCCGAGTTCTTCCATCATCTGAATGGCTTCAAGCCGCTGCTTGGCAGCTTTGGTGAGGCCCTTCATATCCTGGACCATCAAATAGGCGTAGGCCTGATGATGCGAGCGTCCAACGCGACCGCGTAACTGGTGCAACTGCGCCAGACCGAATTTGTCGGCGCGGTTGATCAGGATGGTGTTGGCGTGCGGGTTGTCGATACCAGTTTCAATGATCGTAGTACAGAGCAGCACATTGGCGCGCTGCTGGGTGAAGTCGCGCATCACGCTTTCCAGCTCCCGCTCGTTCATCTGGCCATGACCGATGACAATCCGGGCTTCTGGTACCAGTTTCACCAGGCGCTCGCGCATGTTTTCGATGGTGTCGACTTCGTTGTGCAGGAAGTAGACCTGGCCACCACGATTAAGCTCGCGCAGGACGGCCTCGCGGATGATGCCATCGGACAACGTATGAACAAAGGTTTTAATCGCCAGACGTTTTTGCGGTGCGGTGGCGATGACCGAAAAATCACGCAGGCCCTCGAGCGACATGGCCAGCGTGCGCGGGATCGGCGTGGCGGTGAGTGTCAATACATCGACCTCGGCGCGCAGGGCCTTGAGCTGTTCTTTCTGCTTGACGCCGAAGCGGTGTTCTTCGTCGATGATCAGCAGGCCCAGGCGTGCGAACTTGACATCATTCTGGATCAGTCGGTGTGTGCCGATGACGATATCGGCACGACCATCGGCCATGTCATTGAGCGCAACCTGGCTCTCTTTGGCGGTACGGAAGCGCGAGAGTTCCACGACTTTAACCGGCCAGTCGGCAAAACGGTTGCGAAAATTATCGGCATGCTGTTCGCAGAGCAGCGTGGTCGGGCAAAGCACGGCGACCTGTTTGCCACCGGCAACGGCGGCGAAGGCGGCGCGCAAGGCCACTTCGGTCTTGCCGAAACCGACATCCCCGCACACCAGCCGGTCCATCGGTTGAGCCGAACGCATATCGGAAAGCACGGCGTCGATGGCCACAGCCTGATCGACCGTTTCTTCAAATCCGAACCCATCGGCAAAGCGCTCGTAGTCGCTTTCGGTCCATTCGAAGGCGTGACCCTGGCGTGCTGCCCGTGTGGCGTAAATGGCCAGGAGTTCGGCCGCCGTGTCACGTGCCTGGAGCGCCGCTTTGCGTTTGGCTTTTTCCCACTGGCCGCTACCTAGCGTGTGGATCGGTGCATGATCGGGATCGCCGCCGGAATAGCGACTGATCAGGTGCATCTGCGAGACCGGGACGTAGAGTTTGGCGTCGTTGGCAAACTCGAGTGTCATGAATTCGGTATCGCCGTCGCCAAGATCAAGGTGGGTGAGTCCCCGGTATCGGGCGACGCCATGGCTTTCGTGGACGACCGGGTCACCGATACGCAGTTCGGTCAGATCACGCAGCCAGTTGTCGACGCCGGACTTTTTGCGTGCCTGTTTCTTGCGGCGCGGTGTGCCGGCAAAGAGTTCGGATTCGGTTACCAGTGCCAGACCAGGCATCTGCCAACCGTAGTGCAACGCACCGGTGATGAGAACGAGCGCCGCATCGGCTTGCAGTGCCTCGGCGAGCGTTTCGGCAACGCGGACCGTCATTGCACCGTCTTGCAGGAGGGTGAGAATGCTCTCCCGGCGTCCGGGGGTTTCGGCGATGACGATGGTCTTACCTGGCTGATTGGCCTGGTACGCCCGAAAAGCGCTGAGCGGATCTTCGCTCCGCCGATTAAGACCAATCGACGGCAGCACGCCAATGGCGTGGTCTTCGACGACCGTGTCGCCCAGCATCAGACGGGGCGTCTGGCGGCATTCGGCAAAGAAACTTTCTTCGCTCAGGAACAGTTCCTCCGGTGGCATGAGCGGTCGTGCCTTGTCGCCCCGATGCAGCGTGTAGCGCGAACGGACTTCCTGCCAGAAATGCTGGACGGCCGGGCTCAGATCCGTGGTGAATAGCATGAGTGGTGCCGATGCTCGATCGCCAGCTGGCTGCAGGTAGTCCATCAGGGTGCCGGTGTCGCCTTCCTCGAAGAAGAGCGGCAGGTAATACTCGATACCGGCGGGTAGCGTGCCTTGAGAGATATCCCGGTAGATGCCGGTTTTGGCCGGGTCGCCTTCAAAAACTTCGCGAAAGCGCTGGCGAAAGAGGGTACGGCTGCGGTCGTCGGTCGGGAATTCACGTGCCGGCAGCAGCTGGACTTCGGTGACGGGATAGAGCGTACGCTGGGAATCGACATCGAAGGTCTTGATGCTTTCGATCTCGCGGTCGAACAGATCCAGCCGGAACGGCAACACACTCCCCATGGGGAACAGATCGATCAACCCGCCCCGTATTGAAAACTCGCCCGGCGAAATGACATTGGTGACTGCCTGATAACCGGCCAGGCCCAGTTGAGCGCGCAACGCCGCCTCATCGAGCACCTGTTTCTGACGAAAACTGAATGAGTGGGCCGCTAGGAAGGCCGGTGGCGGCAGGCGGTGAAGGGCGGTCTGGACGGCCACCAGAAGAATGTCACATTCCCGGTGTTGCAACGCGGCGAGGGTGGCCAGTCGTTCCGAGATTAGGTCGTGATGCGGCGAGAACGGATCGTAG
>JBDQLO010000117.1:0-4078 GCA_040262735.1 Fluviibacter sp. | reverse complement strand
GAGATGGTCATGCCGGGTGACAACATCCGCATGACGGTCAAGCTGATCAACCCGATCGCCATGGAAGAAGGTCTGCGCTTTGCCATTCGTGAAGGCGGCCGCACCGTCGGTGCCGGCGTCGTCTCGAAAATCATCGAGTAAGACTGATTGTGCCAGGGCCCGCCACAAGCGGGCCAAAGCCACCTGGGGCGCCTCCTGAATCTAGGGGCGCCTTAAGCGTTTTGCAGGGGTATAGCTCAACTGGCAGAGCGTCGGTCTCCAAAACCGAAGGTTGGGGGTTCGATTCCCTCTGCCCCTGCCACTTTAACCGGGGGTTGCGCAAGCAACTCTGATTGTCTCAGATGTTCGATAAGCTGAAATTTCTACTGGCGGCGCTAGCGGTCATCGCCGGGATCGCCGGGTTTTACCTGCTGGCTGCTGATGCGGCGCTGTTGCGCGCGGGGGCAGTTGTGGGCGGTCTGGTCGTCGCCGTCGTACTGGTGCTGACCACCGAGCAGGGGCGTCAGCTCGCCGCATTCGTGCGCGAATCGATCGCCGAGGCACGCAAAGTCGTGTGGCCAAACCGTAAGGAGACGCTGCAAACGACCGCGATGGTGTTTGTTTTTGTTCTGGTCATGGCCATCTTTCTGTGGCTGACCGATAAAACCCTGGAGTGGGTCATGATTGATCTGATCCTGGGCTGGAAGAAATGATGAGCAAACGTTGGTACGTCGTACATGCCTATTCGGGCTTCGAAAAGAGCGTCATGCGTGCGCTCACCGAGCGCATTCAGCGCGCCGGCATGCAGGATCTGTTTGGTCAGATCCTGGTGCCGGTCGAAGAAGTCGTCGAAATGCGCAGTGGCCAGAAGGCCATCTCGGAACGCAAGTTCTTCCCAGGGTATGTCCTGGTCGAGATGGATATGAACGACCAGACTTGGCACCTCGTCAAGAGCACGCCGAAAGTCACCGGTTTTGTGGGCGGCACCGCCACCAAACCAACGCCGATTTCCCAGAAGGAAGTCGACAAGATCATGCAGCAGATGCAGGAAGGTGTTGAAAAGCCCCGTCCGAAAATCCTGTTTGAAGTGGGCGAAATGGTCCGCGTCAAGGAAGGTCCGTTCACGGACTTCAATGGCAACGTCGAAGACGTCAACTACGACAAGAGCAAGCTGCGTGTTTCCGTCACCATTTTTGGCCGTGCAACACCGGTCGAGCTGGATTTCGGTCAGGTCGAGAAGGCTTAAACCCAAGCCTAAGGCTTTTAACGATTCAAAGTTTCAGGGTGCCAACCCCGGTCGTACCGTTGGCAAAGAAGCAACAGAGGAGCGTCAGTAGTTAACCCCGGTTAGCGAACGCGCGTTAAAACTCACTTTAAGGAGCCTTTCATGGCAAAGAAGATCGTCGGCTACATCAAGCTGCAAATCCCGGCAGGTAAAGCCAACCCGTCCCCCCCGGTGGGTCCGGCACTGGGCCAGCGTGGCCTGAACATCATGGAATTCTGCAAGGCCTTTAACGCGGCCACGCAGGGCATGGAGCCTGGCCTCCCGACCCCGGTCGTGATTACCGCCTACGCGGACAAATCCTTCACCTTTGTGATGAAGAGCCCGCCGGCGACCATCCTGATCAAAAAGGCCGCTGGTATTCAAAAGGGCAGCCCGCGTCCGCATACCGATAAAGTCGGCAAGATCACGCGCGCCCAGGCCGAAACCATCGTCAAAACCAAACAAGCCGATCTGACCGCCGCTGACATGGACGCCGCCGTGCGCACCATCGCCGGTAGCGCCCGCAGCATGGGTATCACCGTGGAGGGCCTCTAATATGGCAAAGCTCAGCAAGCGCCAACAGGCTGTCCAAAGCAAAGTTGATCGCACCAAACTCTATCCGTTGAACGAAGCCCTGTCGCTGGCCAAAGAGCTGGCTACCGCCAAGTTCGACGAATCCATCGACGTCGCCCTGAATCTGGGTGTGGACGCCCGTAAATCGGACCAGGTCGTTCGTGGCTCGGTCGTGTTGCCAGCGGGTACCGGCAAGACCATGCGTGTTGCCGTGTTTGCCCAGGGCGACAAGGCTGACGCAGCGACTGTCGCCGGCGCCGACATCGTCGGTTTCGAAGACCTGGCCGATCAGGTCAAGGCCGGCAATATGGATTTCGATATCGTGATCGCCACCCCGGACGCCATGCGCATCGTCGGCCAGCTGGGTCAGATCCTCGGCCCGCGCGGCCTGATGCCGAACCCGAAAGTGGGTACGGTAACGATGGACGTTGCGACCGCGGTCAAAAATGCCAAGGCCGGTCAGGTGCAGTACCGCACCGACAAGGCCGGGATCGTGCACGCCACGATCGGTCGCGCCTCGTTTGGCATCGACGCCCTCGAGCAGAACCTGCGCGCCCTCGTGGATGCGTTGGTCAAAGCCCGTCCGGCATCGGCCAAGGGCCAGTACCTGAAGAAAATCGCCGTCTCCAGCACCATGGGTCCTGGGGTTCACGTCGATCAGACATCGGTGCAGGCTTAACAGCAGGCAAGGGTTTAAAGAACTTTGGGCTGGTCGCCCAACCTCATCAGAGGCTGAGCGGCCAGATCGTCAAAGACCGCAGGTGCGCGCAAGCGCTTAATGGTTCCCCGGAACGTCCTGCGCAGATGGTGGTCCCAGAACAGGATTTTGCGGCACAGTCCGCGAGGCTCTGATTTCGGTCACCGTAATGGGGGTAACCGGGCTTTTCCGGTTACATGTTGACTTGAATGGAGAAAGACGAATGAGTCTGAATCTGAACGACAAAAAGGCCGTAGTGGCCGAAGTGTCGGCCCAGGTCGCCAAGGCGCAAAGCGTGGTGCTCGCAGAATACCGCGGCATTGAAGTGGGTGATCTCACCCAGTTGCGTGCCAAGGCACGTGCATCGGGCGTGTACCTGCGTGTTCTCAAGAACACCCTGGTACGCCGCGCTGTCGAAGGTACGACCTTCGCTGGCCTGTCCGATCACATGGTGGGTCCGCTGATCTACGGAATTTCCGAAGATCCGATCGCCTCGGCCAAGGTGCTGAACGATTTTGCCAAGTCGAACGACAAGTTGATTCTGAAGGCAGGGAGTTATGCCGGTGAGATTCTTGATGCCGCAGGCGTCAAGGCGCTGGCCAGTATCCCGAGCCGTGAAGAATTGCTGGCCAAGCTGCTGGGCATCATGCTCGCACCGGTCACCAGCTTCGCGATCAACCTGGGCGCTCTGGCGAAAAAACGTACTGAAGAAGAAGGCGCCACAGCCTAACGGCCGGTGTGCTTCTGACAACTTTTAACGATTAGAACTTATTGGAGTAACTATCATGGCAATTACCAAGGACGATATCCTGGACGCCGTAGCTAACCTGACCGTTCTCGAACTGAACGACCTGGTGAAGGCATTTGAAGAGAAGTTTGGTGTGTCGGCTGCCGCAATGGCTGTCGCTGCACCGGGCGCTGGTGGTGCTGCCGCTGGCGGTGCTGCTGCTGAAGAGCAGTCCGAATTCACCGTGATCCTGGCTGCCGCCGGCGACAAAAAGGTTGAAGTCATCAAGGTGGTCCGTGCCGCTACCGGCCTGGGCCTGAAGGACGCTAAGGACGTCGTTGACGGCGCGCCGAAGCCAGTGAAGGAAGGCATCTCGAAGGCTGATGCCGAAGCACTGAAGAAGCAACTGGAAGAAGCTGGCGCCAAGGTCGAAGTCAAGTAAGGCCTGGTTGTCCGTGCACGTCGGGCTGGGGCAAAAATGCCCCGGCCTTACGTGCTTTTGGCGTTTCCGCAGTGTTCGTTGCACAGCAGCGAACAGTGTGACCCCGCCGGCAAAGCAAAGTGCCCGAAGCGATCTTCAGACATTTTGTTTTGCCGACAGGCTAGACGAGTTCACTGCATTACCTACATTCTCCACGACGCAAGTTGTGACACCGATTGACCCATTTGATCTAGACCCGGAGCGACGATGAACTACTCATTTACCGAGAAAAAGCGCATCCGCAAGAGTTTTGCGAAGCGTGACACGGTGCTCGAGGTACCCTACCTTCTGGCCACCCAGCTCGACTCCTTCCGTGATTTCCTGCAACAGGGAATCACGCCCGCCCAGCGCCGGCCG
>JBDQLO010000116.1:0-4092 GCA_040262735.1 Fluviibacter sp. | reverse complement strand
TCAACCCGAAGCTGCGCGCGTCGTCGCGGCCCAGCTCGGCCATCAATTGACCGACCTGGCCGGCTTTTCCCGCTGGCATCACACCCGCATGCACATCTCCGATGCCGAGCTGGGCCGCGACGACGCGCGCAGCTTCGGGTTGATCACCGGTTAGCATGACCGATTTGAGTCCCAGATCCCGCAGCATGCCAATGGCGTCCGCTGCATCCGGCCGCAAGGTGTCCGCAAACGCCAGCAAGGCCACCGGCCGCTCCGCATGGCTGAGCACCGAGACACTCTTGGCCTCTGCCATGAGTCGATCTGCGGCTTGTGACCAGAAACCCGCGTCTTGATGGGTAAATCGTTCAGACCAACGTTCGAAACCATAACGCTGGCCCGCAATTGTTCCAAACACGCCGATTCCCGGTTCTGTTCGAAAATCGCTGATGACCGGTAAATCAGACGCTGGCATTTCATGGAGGGCGGCCATACGAATGGCCGAAGCGATGGGATGTGACGAACCGCTCTCCAGGGCAGCCACTAAAGCCAAGACGGTCGATCGACGCAAGGCGTTCTCATCACTTATCACCAGGTCGGTTAAACGAACCTCCCCCAGGGTCAAGGTCCCCGTCTTGTCAAAAACAACGGCCGCAGCCGTTGCAGCGTGTTGCAAGGCGTCGGCATCGCGCACCAGAATCCCCTGACGGGCACCCTCCCCGATACCGACCATCACGGCCGTCGGCGTTGCCAGACCCAGCGCACAGGGACAGGAAATAACCAGTACGGCGACCGCCCGGATCAGACCCGTCTGCCAGCTATCCATTACAAGGCCACCGTAGATCAGCGTCATTCCAGCGATGCAGATCACTACCGGGACGAACCAGGCCGAAATCCGATCCACCAGCGCCTGGACCGGTGCGCGCGAGCCTTGCGCCTGCGCAACCAGACGGGCAATACCCGCAAGAACGGTGGTTCGGCCGACCCCGCTGACACGACAAATCAGTACCCCCTCACCGTTCAGCGTACCGGCATAGAGCTTGTCATCACGACGCTTCTCCACCGGGACGGGTTCGCCAGTCAGCATGGCTTCACTGACAGCCGACTGGCCGTCGATCACCCATCCATCAACCGGCACCGAGGCACCGCTCATGATTCTGACTTCGTCTCCGGGACGTATATCTGCCAGGGGCACCATCACAAAATCGCCCAGGTCATTTTTCTTCCAGGCGGTTTTGGGTGTCAGATGCAAGAGGCGTGTGATCGCCGATGCACTCGACTGCTTTGCCCGATGCTCCAGGATTTTACCCGCCATTACCAACGTGATGACAACAACCGAGGCTTCGAAGTAAACGTCGCCAGGCAATTCCCACCACCAGAGCACCGTGGAGTAAATGTAGGCAGCAAGCGTTCCCAGGCTGATCAGCACATCCATATTGGACGTACCGAGCTTGAGCGCATGCCAGGCACCGCGATAAAAAGGCCAGGCAACCCAGAGTTGCACGGGGGTCGCCAGAACAAACTGCCAGGTTCTCGACATATGTCCATGCATACCGAGCATCTCCAGGAGCATCTGAAGGATTAGCGGCATGGCACAGATGATGGCCAACCAGAGACGCACAAGCGCGCTTTTGTCGACCACTGGCACGGTGGCTTCAAGGACATCATCTATTTCCGAAGCCCCATAGCCGGCTTTTTCAATCGCCCCAATCAGTTGCGCCACTGCCACCGATGACGGCGCATGCACGATGGCTTCTTCCGTAGCGAAATTCACCTCGGCAGTGACGCCGGGGATTTGCTCGAGCGCCTTGCGCGTTGTATTGGCGCAGTTTGCGCAGCGTAATCCGGTGAGCTTCAAAAGGTGTTCCGTCGTGTCACTCATCGTTCATCCATCCATCATCCACACGCGCAAAAGACCATAGGCACCCCACCCGGCAACCAGCAGACCCCCAAGCCATCGCCACGACGAGTTTTTAAGTTGCTGTAAGGTCTGCGCACCGACCCAGCCGGCCATCAACAGATTCGGCAAGGTCCCCAGCGCAAAAGCAGCCATCCAGAGCGCACCCTGGTTGGCGTTACCCAGTGCAAACGCGGTGGCCAAAGCGCTATAGACCAAACCGCATGGCAGAAAGCCCCAGAGCAATCCGACACCAAAGGCTCTGGGCAAGGTGTTGACCGGAAACAGCCGTCGACTGAAGGGTTCAATGTGGCGCCAGAGATGTCGCCCGCCCTGCTCCAGAGGACGGACCAGCCAGGGCACCCCCAAGAGATACAGTCCCATACCGATGATCAGGCTATTGGCAATCGTATAAAGCAATACCGGTGCGATTGCTAAACGCGCCATGCCAAGGGCACCTAGCAACCCTGCAGCGGCACCCAGCGCGATGTAGGTCAGGCAGCGTCCAAGGTTATAGGCCACTAAGATGCCGTTGCGCCGTGTCTGCGGCGCCGACAGCGTCAATGCACTCACGATACCGCCGCACATACCCAGACAATGCACGCCACCCAACCAGCCAATCAATCCGGCCGAGAGCAGTGTCAGTTCAGGCACGGTCTCTTCTCCTCGTCACCGGCGGTGCTCAAATCACCCGCGAGTAACGCTGACGACCTTCCGGTGACCTTTGTCGATCCACCTGGAGATACCGGTCGAAGGCCATGGCAATAATCCGAACGAGCAAGCGCCCCTTGGGCATGACCTGGATATGCTGCGCATCCATATGGAGTAGTCCGGCATCGGCCAGCTGCTGCAGTTGCGCCAGCGCATCGGCAAAATAGGATTGAAAGTCAATTTGCCATGACCGGGAGACCGCGTCGAAGTCCAGACAGAAATGGCACATCAGCTCCTGAATGACCTCACGGCGCAGTGCGTCATCCACATCCATGCGATAGCCTCGTCGGACGGGTAAATGACCCGCGTCGATGTCGTGGTAGTACTCGTCAAGCGTTTTGGCATTTTGCGCGTACACCGGGCCCACCTTGGCGATTGCCGACACACCGAATGCCAGCAAATCCAACTCGGCATGCGTCGAATACCCCTGGAAATTACGGTGTAGCTTGCCGGCTTTCTGAGCCAGAGCAAGTTCATCGTCCGGTCGCGCGAAGTGATCCATGCCAATAAAGACGTAACCGGCATCGACCAGCATTTCAACTGCCATCGCCATGAGTGACAGCTTATCTTCCGGTTTGGGGAGCTCGGTCTCATGGATGCGTCGCTGCGGCATAAAAATCTGCGGCAAGTGCGCGTAACTGTAAAGGGCGATCCGATCCGGCATCAAACCCAGTGTTTTCTCGAGGGTCGCGCGAAAACCCGGCAGTGTCTGCCGCGGTAGACCGTAGATCAGGTCGACCGAGATCGATTTGAAACCGGCATCTCGGGCGGCAAGCAGCACATCCCGTGTCTGCTCAAAGCTCTGAACCCGGTTAACCGCCATTTGTACCATCGGATCAAAATCCTGGATCCCGAGACTCATGCGATTAAAACCCAGGTCAAAAAGCGTGTGTGCGCGCTGCGGGTCAACTGAACGCGGATCGATCTCGATAGAGTACTCGCCGCCGGGGAGAAAATCGAAGCGGGCGCGTAGCGCATGCATCAAGCGGGTTATTTCCGCGTCATTGAGGAACGTTGGCGTGCCACCGCCCCAATGCAACTGGGTCACCTGGCGAGTGCCCTGCAGTGCGGCGAGCTGCAGGTCCATCTCACGTTCGAGATAGTCCAGGTAACGCGAAGACTTCGTGTGATCCTTGGTAATGACCTTGTTACAACCACAGTAATAGCAGACCATGCTGCAAAACGGCAGATGGACATATAATGAAAGGGGTTGATCAGGAGCGGGTCGGTGCTGTAATGCATTGACCAGCAATGCATCGCCCGGATCAGCTTGAAACCTGTCCGCAGTCGGATATGATGTGTAGCGGGGTCCGCTGATGTCGAATCGTCGGCACAGATCCCGATCGACCAAACCTGCTTCAGCCACTGTTGTTCTGTTCATAGACGAATTATATGTCCAGCAAGACCGAAGTTCAGAATTTCAAAAACAGGGATTCGTGTACGCACAAATCCCGGGGGATTGATGTGGCAGAGCTGAAGGCACAGTGCATGCACTGTGACATGAATCC
>JBDQLO010000115.1:0-4116 GCA_040262735.1 Fluviibacter sp. | reverse complement strand
GTAAGCCGGCGACTGCGTAAGCACGCAAACCGACCGACCGCGATTCAAGTTGTATCGACCCAGGGCGACGATTGAGAACGGGTGCTTGAGAGAGCCGAACCCATTCCTGCGCCACAAAGCGATCGGGGGTGGATTCGATCTGTGCAAGCAATTTGGCGCGATCTGTCCCGTTCAGATCCTGGCCAAAAATCGGTTGCAAATCGCCAGGTCCATGGACTGATTTGATGACCAGATCTTCTAAATGTGTCTGAACATAGCTCATGGCTGCCGCTTCGCCACACCACCAGGTGGCTACGGAGGGTAAGGCCAACGCCTCGCCCAGCAAGAATCGGCATGCCGCCGGAAGAAATCCCTGCAGCGCAACGGATTCAACAACGCCTGCGCCAAGTGCGTTGGCTAAGAGCACGGTACCGCGCCGGGCGCAATCAGCCAGTCCGGCGATTCCCAGCGCCGAGTCACTTCGAAGCTCTAGGGGATCGCAGTAGGAATCATCCTGTCGTCGCAAAATGACGTGCACACGTTGCAGCCCGCCGATAGTTTTAAGCCAGACGCAACTATCATGGACCACCAAGTCTCCACCCTCGACCAACGGGAATCCGAGATAACGCGCAAGCAATGAATGTTCATAGTACGTTTCGTTCAGGGGGCCCGGCGTCAAAACCACCATGCGCGGGGATTCATCACCGGAAGGCGCATGAAAAGCCAATGATTCACGCAGGGATGCGAAAAACCCTGTCAAAGAGGCGACAGGCATTTGTGCCAAAAGCTCAGGGAAGGCACGTGTCATGACCAGACGGTTTTCAAGAGCATATCCAGCACCGGAGGGTGCCTGGGTTCGGTCGCCGACCACCCACCATCGTCCATCGGGAGATCGCAGCAGATCCGCTGCGTAGTTGTGCAGGAAGATCCCTCCGGGTGCCTGTGTACCGTGGGCAGCCGGTAGCCAACCACCGGCGCCATAAATAACTTCCGGTGGGATGATGCCCCGGTGTAACAACACCTGTGGCCCATAAACATCGGCCAGAATAAGGTTGAGTAAACGTGCGCGTTGTGCCAGGCCATACGACAGTGTGGCCCACTCCTCATCGGGCAGCACGAGCGGTAATTCATCCAGTGCCCATGGGCGGTCACGTCCCTGGGGGTCAGCGTAAATTGTGTACGTAATCCCTTCGTCGCGAATATGTTGCTGGGCGCTGGACAGCCGCGATTCTATGTCGCTGGTGCGAAGGCGACCGAGCAAATCCAATACGGGTTGCCAGTGGCTGCGTATCGAACCGTCCGCATTACAAAGTTCGTCGAAACGTTCAGCTGTCGCCCGGCGTTTATAGCCGGCGATCAACGGGGTTTGCATTTGAGAAGAGGGTGCACCAACGGGCATGGTATGAAAACTAGTTCTGGCAATCAGTTCAAACGCAAATCCAGCGTTAACGGGAAGTCCGGATTGAAATGACGTTGATCAACCCGAACCGTGCCCGGAGTATGACCGATGCGGAAGTAGCGCGCCAGGCGGCGTGCTTCCGCTTCATAAGCATTGACCGGAAACGTGTCGTAATTTCGGCCGCCCGGATGGGCCACATGATACTGACACCCACCCAGAGATCGATGCATCCAGGTGTCGACCAAATCGAAAATCAACGGTGCATGCACACCAATCGTCGGATGTAGACAATTCGGCGGCTGCCAGGCGCGGTAGCGCACTCCTGCTACGTACTCGCCTTGCACGCCGGTCGGGTGCAAGGGAATAGTTTCACCGTTACAGGTGACCACATGACGTCCCGCGATAAAACCCTTGACCTTGACCTGCACGCGCTCGAGCGAGGAATCGACGTAACGAACCGTACCACCGGGCGCACCTTCTTCGCCCATCACGTGCCATGGTTCAAGCGCCATGCGCAGATCCATATGCACGTTGTGAACGTCCATGTCGCCAATATGCGGGAAACGAAACTCGAAGTGTGGCTCAAACCATTCGGTTTTGAAAGCATATCCGGCCTGATTCAACTCTTCGATCACATCGCAGAGATCATCCCAGACGAAGTGTGGCAACATGAATCGGTCATGCAGGCTGTTACCCCAGCGAATCAGGCTTGACGGTTGATAGGGCGTCTGCCAGAAACGCGCAACGAGTGCGCGCATCAGGAGTTGTTGCGCCAGACTCATGCGGGCATGCGGGGGCATTTCGAAGGCACGCATTTCGAGCAGGCCCAGCCGCCCTGTTGCGCTGTCGGGAGACTAGCGTTTGTCAATGCAGAACTCGGCACGATGCGTATTGCCGGTCACGTCGACCAGCAGATGACGCAGTACGCGGTCGATCATCCACGGTGGCACCTCATTGAACAGCGCGTTCTGACGGTTTAACTCTTCAAAAGCGACTTCGAGCTCGCGAACGGATTCGTGGCGGGCTTCGTCAACGCGAGGTGCCTGGCTGGTCGGCCCGATAAAAAGGCCCGAGAAGAGATACGAAAGCGCTGGATGGTTGTGCCAATAAGCCACCATGCTGGCCAAGAGATCCGGACGACGCAGGAAGGGTGAATCGTTGGGTGTCGCCCCACCAAGTACAAAGTGATTGCCGCCACCAGTGCCGGTATGACGGCCATCGAGCATGAACTTCTCGGTTGATAAGCGTGTCTGGTGCGCTGCCTCATAAAGAAAATGGGTGTGTCGGGTGAGCTCATCCCAACTGCTGGCCGGTTGCACGTTCACTTCGATCACGCCCGGATCTGGTGTGACACGTAATACCGTCAGGCGACTGTCGCGCGGCGGTTCATATCCTTCAATGATCACGGGAAGCCCCATCGACTCTGCCGTTGCTTCCACGGCGGCAAGCATCTCGAGGTAATCTTCCAGGCATACCGTGGGCGGCATAAAAATATAAAGTTTGCCGTTGCGAGGCTCGGCACACATTGTCGTGCGCGTGACCCATCCTGCCGATTCGAACATGTCCGGTTTTTTGAGCGCTGTCAGCGGATCATTGCTGCTCGAGTGACGCCCAGCAGTATAGGCTTTGTTCTGAGTCGACTGCGGCATACCGTCAACCTGCACGCGTAATTGTGCGTGGGTCGGTAATGAGGGCTGCGCAACCGTTGAATCGGGTGGGTTGATGTAGGGAAAATCACTGCGACTACACCAGGGTTGCGAATCCAACGGCAGCCGATAACCCATGGCCGAGTCTCCCGGTATCAGATAGCAGCGTTCATCACGCAGGAACCACGGACCACTCTGCCAGCGCTCGGTGCCGTAAGCCCGTGCAATGGGGAGTGCATGACCTATCACTGTCTCCAGACCCTGCATATAAACTTTACGCAATCGATCCCGTTCCAGTGGATCGTCCAACCGCGAGTCGAAAGGATCAACGTTTTCCGGTAAACGACGCTCGCGCCACAGGTAGTACCAGACGTCTTCGTACGCAGGAAAGACCCACTTGGGATTGACGTCTAGTCGCTCTGCGACAGCCTTGAGAAAGGTTTCTGCATCTTCAGCCGTGACGCCATAGTCGATCGATTCATCTGCCACCAGATTGGCATTCAGCCAGAGCTGTTCACCGTCTTTCCGCCAGAAAATATTCAGTGACCAGCGAGGTAACTGTTCGCCGGGATACCATTTACCCTGCCCGTAGTGACGCAATCCCTGGGGGGCATATTCGAGACGCAATTTGTCGAGCAGTGATGCCGCCAGAATGCGCTTGGTGGGCCCCATCGCCTCGGTGTTCCATTCGGCGCCATCACGATCCTCGACGGAGACAAAGGTGGGTTCGCCACCCTGAGTCAGGCGCACATCCAGGCGCGACAGATCCGCATCTACCTGGCCGCCCATTGCGTCAATCTCGTCCCAAGACTCTTCTGTATAGGGCTTGGTAACGCGTGGCGCTTCCCAGATGCGGGTGACTTGCATGCTGTGTTCGAATGTGGACTCGCACTGCTCCAACGCCCCCGTGACCGGCGCCGCCGAGCTCGGGTCGGGTGAACACGCCACGGGAATATGGCCTTCACCGGCCATCAGCCCTGAGGTCGGGTCAAAGCCGATCCAGCCTGCACCGGGCAGATAGACTTCACACCAGGCGTGTAGATCGGTGAAATCAACATCCGGACCGGTGGGGCCGTCCAGTGATTTAACATC
>JBDQLO010000114.1:0-4128 GCA_040262735.1 Fluviibacter sp. | reverse complement strand
GTTCTGCCCGACTTCAAACGCCGTTGGGCCGATCACGGGCCCCAGCCACACCGACAGATCGCCGGGTACCACCCCGGGCACCCGGCTCATGGCGTCGATCAGTTGCTCGACAACGCCATTGGCCAAACCCCGCCAGCCGGCGTGTGCCGCACCCACGACCCGGGCCTGCTGATCGGCCACCAATATGGGCAGACAATCCGCTGTCATGACGGTGCACGCGACGCCGCGAGAGGTGGTCATGGCCGCATCCGCTTCGGGTACGGCCGATGGGATGCCCCCGTTCAATTCGAGCACCCGAGTGCCATGAACCTGCCGCATCCAGACCGGTGCCACGCCAATAAAATCGATCAAAGACTGCCGGTTGCGGGTCACCTGAGCAATGTCATCACCAACGTGGTCTCCCAGATTGAAGCCGCCAAAGGGTTGCGGCCCCTGACCGCATTCGGTCTGCAAGGCCCTGACGCCTGCCGGCATGGACCAATCGGGCACCAATGCCGGTATCGAGGCAGATACGCCGGAAGAAGCCATGATCAGGCGTCCGCCGCCAGATCGCGCAAATCTTCTAGCAAAGCCCCCATATCAGCCGGTACCTGCACCGTCCATTTCATGGGTTCACCGGTCGCGGGGTGGATGAGTCCCAGCTGCCGTGCGTGCAGGGCCTGCCGGCCAAATTGCGTTGCGGGCACCGGCAAGGGGTGACGCCGCCCGCCCGAATAGGTCTCATCGCCAACCAGCGGATGGCCAAGATGCGCCATATGCACGCGAATCTGGTGGGTACGACCGGTCTCGAGCGCGCACTCGACGAGGCTGCAACCGGGAAAGACTTCGAGCAGGCGGTAATGCGTGATGGCTTCCTTGCCCTGGCTGGTCACGGCCATGCGGGTTCGTTGACGCGTGTCGCGACCAATCGGTGCATTGATGATTCCATCTCCTTTAGGGACGCCACAGACGATAGCCCGATACAGGCGCTTGACTGAGCGCGCCTGCAGCTGACGCACCAGATGCGTATGCGCCGAAAGTGTCTTGGCAACGACCATCAGACCGGAGGTGTCTTTATCGAGTCGGTGCACGATGCCGGCGCGCGGCAACTGAGTAAAGACGGGGGCGTAGGCCAGCAAACCATTGAGCAAGGTGCCCTGCCAGTTGCCGGCTGCGGGATGCACGACCAGACCCGGTGGCTTGTTGACCACCAGAATCTGATCGTCTTCAAAGACGATCGGGAGATCCATGGGTTCTGGCTGGAACTGTCCGGCTTCGGCATCAGTTAACAGCTGATCGACGTGGACGCGCAGGGCTTCGCCGCCGTAGATCTTGTGTTTGGGTTCCAGAATGGTCTGACCTTCGACATCGACCCGGCCGGCTTTGACCCACTGCTGCAGGCGATTACGGGAATGTTCCGGCAGCATCTGGGCGAGGACCTGATCCAGGCGTCCGCCATCAGCGGCAACAAGGCTGACAGCCCCCTGCGTGGTATCATCCAAGGTGTTGTCATCCAGATCCTCCAGGGCTTCTGGCATTAGTGTCTCGATGCGTTTGACGGATTCGGACTGCGTTTTCATGAGGCGTAGTCTAGCGGTTATCGGCTCTGTCGACCATTTCAACCGGAACACCCACACCTGCATGTTTCACCGTTTCTTTCGTGCCCTGATGTCCGGATTGCCCATCAGAACCGCCCTGGTCGGTGGTTTTGCAGTGCTGGCTTTAGCAGGCCTGCCCGGTTGCGCCCTGTTCCAGGAAGATACGGACCCGACCAAGGGCTGGTCGGCCAATAAGCTCTATACGACGGCCAAGGAGTCGCTGGAAGAAGGCAACTACGAACAGGCCGTCAAGTATTACGAAAAACTGGAAGCCCGCTACCCCTACGGCACCTACGCGCAGCAGGCGCAGATCGAAACGGCCTACGCGCACTACAAGGCCAACGAACCGGCAGAAGCCAATGCTGCGGCAGATCGTTTTATCAAGCTGCACCCCAATCATCCGAATCTCGATTACGTTTACTATCTCAAGGGCATGATCGGGTTCAACGAAGATCTGGGCTACGGCGGTTATGTGATGCAGCAGGATCCGACCGAGCGCGACCCCAAAAGTATGCGCGAGTCTTTTCTGGCTTTCCGTTACCTCTATGACAACTTTCCGAACAGCAAATATCGGGATGATGCCGCCAAGCGCATGATTTATCTGGTTAACGCGCTGGCCTCGCATGAGTTACACGTGGCCAACTTCTACGTGCGCCGGGGCGCCTGGTTGGCGGCAGCAAACCGCGCGCAGGATGTAGTTCGCTACTACCCCGATGCACCGGCCGTTGAAGAGGCGCTCGCCGTCATGACCTACAGCTATGGTCAGCTGGGCTTACCCGATCTTCAAGCCGATAGCGACCGCGTTCTGCGCAAGAACTATCCCAACAGTCGCTTCCTAACCGAAGGGATCCAACGCAGCAAACCCTGGTACCAGCTGTACTGAGTGTTACCGCCGCTAGCGGGCCTTGAAGGTATCGCGCATCTGGCGCAAACGGGCAAAAACATCGACATCGGACGCATTCGGGTCCAAGATGGCCGCTGCCCGCAAGGCCGCCTGATCACAACGCAGAAACGGGTTAGTGGCGTACTCCTCGCCTAGCAGCAGCGGTACCGTCGGTGCTCCGGCCTGACGCAGTCGCTGAATGGTTTCCCCACGGGTGACCAGCGCCGGGTTCGCCGGATCGACGGCCAGCGCAAAAGGCAAATTCATGTGTGTGTATTCATGCGCGCAGTACACACGGGTCTGCGCCGGCAGGTGGCGCAGCTGCGTTAACGCCGTGTGCATTTGCGCGGCAGTGCCTTCGAACAGACGGCCGCAGCCCAGCCCGAACAGCAAATCGCCACAAAATAACGCCGGAGTTTCAGTGCCAATGCCAACCAGATAGGCCAGATGACCCCGCGTGTGTCCGGGCACCGACAGGACATCGACCCGCGCCCCACCCAACGCCAGACGCTCGTCGCCGGAAAGCGCTTGCGTCACGCCCGCAATGGTCTCTGCTGCCGGACCAAGCACGACCACCGGCGATGTGGGCGATTGTCGGGCAATCCAGTCGCCGAGTTCGGCAACGCCCCCCGTGTGATCGCCATGGTGGTGGGTAAGCCAGATCTGTTCAGGCACGAGCCCATGCCGATGACAGTAATCGATGACCGGCCCGGCATCGCCAGGGTCGACCACGGCAACCGCCCCACCGGCGGCTGGGCCCGTATCCAATGCAATCACCCAGATATAGTTATCGTTAAAAGCCGGCAAGCCGGTGACCGAAAATCCGGCATGTCTGGTCGTGTGAGGGCCGCAAGTCACCGGCGATGGCGTGTGCGTCATGAAGGTCATTCCGGCAGAGTAAAATACGCTTCTGATTTTCCCGACCCAGTGCAGAATGTCAAACGTCGCTTGCCCATCGATCGCCCATCAGCAATCCGACTGGTTTCTTACGCCAGCCGGACGCTATATGGCGCAATGGGCTCTGGAGACGGCAGACAGCCTGTTGCTCGATGTCTTTGGCCTACAGGCCGCGCAAGTCGGCAGCGAGTCACTCGATTTTCTTGCCCACAACCGGATTCAGCACCGGTTTCGCTGTGCCTCACCCGCAGGCATGATCACCCGGACCGGCAACACCCCCATCGGACTGCAGGCGGACGCCGCTGCCCTGCCCTTTGCCTCTGACAGCCTGGACCTCATTGTGCTGCCATTTCTACTCGAGTTTCACAACAACCCGCACCAGGTGCTGCGTGAAGCCCGGCGCGTGTTGCGTCCGGAGGGGCAACTGCTGGTCATTGGCTTTAACCCTGTATCGCTCTGGGGGTTTCGCAACAGCCTCAGTCACGCACTCTCACCAGGCAGAACCGCCTTTCCCTGGCCCGGCCATTATCTGGGCATCATTCGTCTCAAGGACTGGTTAAAGCTGCTGGATTTTGAAGTGGCCCGGGGTCGCTTCGGTTGCTATGCGCCGCCCTGTCGTCACGAAGGCACCTACCACCATCTGCAGTGGCTGGAAAACGCGGGAGATCGCTGGTGGGGTTTTGCCGGTGCCTGCTATGCACTCACCGCAATCAAGCGCATTCCGGGGATGACGCTGCTCACACCGAACTGGTTCAGTGCCGAGAAAAAGGT
>JBDQLO010000113.1:0-4130 GCA_040262735.1 Fluviibacter sp. | reverse complement strand
CGACCCGCGCAAATCGACCGCAAGTCGGCCAAGGTTTCCTCGATGCCCAAAAGCGTTGTGATCGCTGATACGGCAATCAATTTCGTCATGATTATGCGGCAGATTGCGCTTTTTTCTCTCATGTCTCAGCTAGCCTGATGAGGGCTTTGCCAACAAGACAGGGAGCAAGAGATGATTCCAGGGCTGGAGACTGCAATCACACATCAAGAGAGCTACGACCGTAATGTAGAAAGCTTGCGCTCTCTCGGGCTTGTGCTGCCACGCATTTCCGAACTCGCTGACCCCGCTGAAAATCTTGCGGAAAAGATGGTTGAAATCATGGATGCGGACCCCGATGGTCCCGATGCGCGTAACCTCTTTCGCGTGCATTGGCATAACGGGGCAGACCGCCGCAGCCTGGTGCCGGTGCCAGAGCATATCGTCCTCCCCGACGCTCTGACGGGTGTGAAAGCGAAGATCGTTGTTGCCTTGGGCAATCGGTTTCCGATGATCAACACGCACAAGGTTCTGGCGGCCTATGGTTGCCTGATCCCGCGGTTGATGTCTGGCGCTTTTGACGCCACCCGGCACCGGGCTGTCTGGCCTTCCACCGGAAATTATTGTCGCGGCGGCGTCGCGATTGCGACCCTGTTGGGTTGCCGGTCGGTGGCCGTTCTGCCCGAGGGCATGAGCAAGGAGCGGTTCGATTGGCTGAACCGCTGGCTGGCGGACCCGAATGACATTTACCGCACACCCGGCACGGAGAGCAACGTCAAGGAAATCTATGACGCCTGCCACGAACTGGCGAAAGACCCTGGCAACTTGATCCTGAACCAGTTTGGCGAATACGGAAACTACGTCGTTCACCGTGCGGTGACCGGCCCGGCCTTGCAGCGGGTGTTTGATCACGTAAATGCCGATGGCACGAAGACTGCGCGCTCCTTTGTCGCTGCGACGGGCTCGGCCGGAACGCTGGCGGCAGGGGATCACCTAAAAAAGGCGCTCGGCACCCAGACGGGTGTGATCGAGGCGCTGGAATGTCCGACACTGCTTTATAACGGATATGGCGCGCACAATATCCAGGGCATCGGCGACAAGCACGTGCCGCTGATCCACAATGTGATGGGGTCTGATTTTGTCATCGGCGTATCTGATACGGCCTGTGATGATCTGAACCTTGTCTTCAACACGCCTGCTGGCCGCGCGTACCTGTCACAGCACCGTGGTTTGCCTCAGGAACAGATTGCGCAGTTGGGTGATCTTGGTCTGTCTTCCATCGCTAACATCATCGGGGCGATCAAATATGCCAGGTTCAATGATCTTGGCTCAGACGACGTGGTACTGACGGTCGCGACCGATGGCGCCGACATGTATCACACTGAGATGGCCATAGCAGAGGACCGCCACTTTGGCGGGAGCTTTGGGGAAGTGCAGGCAGCAGAGGCATTTGGTCAGCACATTCTGGGTGCGGGCATCGATCACACGCAAGAGCTTGGCCGTTTTGACCGAGAGCGCATCTTCAACCTCGCGTATTACACCTGGGTCGAGCAGCAGGGCATCTCGCTGGAAGCCTTCGACCGGCGACGCGACCAATCGTTCTGGGACGGGCTGATGGATTTGGTGCCGGTTTGGGATGGAATGATTGACCGGTTCAATGCCGCGTAAGGTCCCAATCGAGGACATGCCGCTGACCGCCGCGCATTGGGGCGTCTACAGGGCAGAGGTCAAGAATGGCACGCTTTGTGCCCTGCATCCGTTTGAGCAAGACCCTGATCCTTCTCCGATCGCCAATGGCTATATTGGTGTCTTGGATGATGACTTAAGGATCGACGCGCCTATGGTGCGTAAAAGCTGGCTCGAAAATGGGCCAGGCAGCGCGACCGACAAGCGCGGCGATGACCCTTTCGTGCAGGTCACCTGGGACGAGGCCGAGACACTGGTCGCCAATGAATTGAGCCGAGTCACGGCGTCCTTTGGGAATGAAGCCATCTATGGCGGTTCCTACGGTTGGTCGGGCGCCGGCCGTTTTCACCACGCGCAGAGTCAACTCCACAGGTTTCTGAATTGTATCGGCGGTTACACCAGGTCGGTAAACACATACTCGCTTGCAGCAGGCGAGGTGATCCTGTCTCACATTCTGGGTGATCCGGCGAGCTTCATCCATAGCCCGCCAAGCTGGCAGTCGGTGGTCGATAATGGCGATTTGCTGGTGGCCTTCGGAGGAATGCCCTTGCGCAACAGCCAGATCAGCTCTGGTGGGACCGGTGCGCATAGGGCACGATCCGCGCTTACGGATGCGAAAAAGAACGGCCTGTCCTTCGTCAATATCTCGCCGATGCGTAGTGACGTGGCAGCGGACCTGAACGCAGATTGGATAGCCGCTCGGCCAGGCAGTGATGTCGCGTTGATGTTGGCGATAGCTCATGAATTGTTGTCAAACAACTGGCATGACCGATCCTTTCTCGACCGCTATACAACCGGATTTGACACCTTTGCCCGATATGTGACCGGGCAGGCGGACGGGATCGTCAAATCTGCGGCATGGGCGGCTGATATCGCTAACGTTCCAACTCAAACGATCAAGGACCTGGCATCGCGAATGGCCAAGTCGCGCACGCTGATCTCGGTAAGCTGGTCTTTGACTCGACAGGAGCATGGTGAACAGCCGTTCTGGATGGCGACAACGCTGGCTGCCATGTTGGGTCAGATCGGGTTGCCTGGCGCCGGCATTGCCTTTGGCTATTGCGCTGCAAATTCAATCGGAATGGAACGTCATCCTGTAAAATATGCATCGTTTCCGCAAGGAAACAACCGGGTCAAAACCTATATTCCTGTCGCCCGGATCAGCGACATGTTGCTGAACCCCGGCAGCACATTCCGGTACAACGGTCAGACGCTCACCTACCCAGATATCAAACTTGTTTACTGGGCAGGGGGCAATCCTTTCCACCATCATCAGGACCTGACCAAACTGGAACGTGCATGGCAAAAGCCTGACACGATTATCGCCCATGAATGGTGCTGGAATGCCCTGGCCAAGCGGTCGGACATCGTCCTGCCTTGCACTACACAGCTTGAGCGACGCGATCTCATGTTGACACCGCGCGATCCTTATGTCGTCGCGATGGAGGCGGTCGTCCCGCCGCATGGCCAATCTCGGGACGACTACGAAATTCTCGCCGGAATAGGCCGCCGACTTGGTGTCGAGACTGCATTCACCGAAGGGCGCAGTTCTGACGACTGGCTGCAATGGCTTTATGAGGAGAGCAGGCAGAAGGCGGCCACCAGCGGGGTGACCCTGCCGGACCTTGCGACATTCACGGCAAAGGGCTGGCACTTCATTGATCCCGGTACGCCGAGCAGCGGAGCTCTGGAGGCGTTTCGCAAGAATCCCCGTGCCGCACCGCTGGAGACGCGGTCCGGACGGATCGAGATTTGTTGCGCACATATTGCGGATTCAATTCAGGGTAATATCTTGCCGCATCCCGCCTGGTATGCGCCCGAAGAATGGCTGGGGAATGTGACCGGGAAGCACCGGTTTCATCTGATCTCGGGACAACCGGCAGACAAGCTGCATTCTCAGCTGGACCATGGGCCTGAAAGCCAGGCAACAAAGGTGAATGGACGGGCAGTCGCAGGTCTCAATCCGGTGGATGCCGAAACACTGGGCGTGTGCGACGGTGATCTGCTGCGCGTCTATAATGAACGCGGAGCCTGTCTGGTTTCAGCGCGGCTCGATCCATCGTTGATGCAAAGGTGCATAGCCATCAGTACCGGTACCTGGCTGGATGCTGCGCGGCAGGAAGATGGCACGCTTATCTGCCAGAACGGTAACCCAAACACCTTGACCCGCGATCAAGGAACGTCAGATTTGGCACAAGGCCCCGCCGCACATAGTTGCCTTGTCAGCATCGAAAGGCTGACGGTCAGCATTGGACAGAGTAAAGCCTATCTCCCGCCAGTAATTCAGCGGGCTTAACCGTCATTTTGGGGAACGACTGATCAACGGTTTCGCGAGCGCGGATGCGCTGGCTTGAGGTTGGTTCGCGGCCTTTGAAGGCCTGTTTTCATCAGCTTCTGCACTGATTTGGGCTCTGTTGCAACAGAGCCGGGATCCACATCCAAGAACGGATTCAGTGATATCAATGAGT
>JBDQLO010000112.1:0-4135 GCA_040262735.1 Fluviibacter sp. | reverse complement strand
GGCTTCCTTCAAAGCCATCCATCTCGACCAGCATCTGGTTGAGTGTCTGTTCGCGCTCATCATTGCCGCCGCCCAGGCCTGCGCCACGATGGCGGCCCACGGCATCGATCTCATCGATGAAAATAATGCACGGCGATTGTTTCTTGGCCTGTTCGAACATGTCGCGGACGCGAGCGGCACCAACCCCGACGAACATTTCCACGAAGTCGGAACCGGAGATTGAGAAGAACGGCACCTTGGCTTCACCGGCAATCGCTTTAGCCAGCAGCGTCTTACCGGTACCCGGGCTACCCACCATGAGCACACCCCGCGGAATACGCCCACCCAGCTTCTGGAACTTGGTCGGGTCCTTCAGGAAATCCACCAGCTCTTGCACTTCTTCCTTGGCTTCGTCGCAACCGGCCACATCAGCAAACGTGACGGTGTTCTGTGCCTGATCGGTCATGCGCGCCTTGCTCTTGCCAAACGAAAACGGACCACCGCCCTTGGCGCCGCCGCCCTGCATCTGACGCATGAAGAAAATCCAGACGCCGATCAGCAACAGCATCGGGAACCAGCTGACGAAAATATTCATCAGCATCGATGGTTCCTCTTCCGGCTTGGCTTCGATCTTGACGCCGCTCTTTAGCAGATCAGAGACCAACCAGATATCGGGCGGTGCGTAGGACGTAATTTTCTTGCCATCGGTCGTGGTGGCCTTGAGTGTCCGGCCTTCCATCACGACCTTGGTGATCTTACCGTCCTTGACCTCTTCAATAAACTGGGAATACTCGATCGAATTCTGAGTGGCTTGCTTGTTGTTGAACTGGTTAAAAACCGTCATCAGTACGAGACCGATGACGACCCAGATGGCAACGTTGCGAAACATGTTGTTATTCACGATGGCTTTCTGCTCAAAAAGTACAGTTGATGTCCTATTCTAACCTGACTCCGTGACCGAACCTTGGTCAATTCTTAAGGCCACAACCTAACCAGGGATAAGACCCTCGGTTCCAACACTACATCTTCAGACCCACACCCAACAGATACAACTCACTGCTTCGCCCGCGTGACGCCTCCGGTTTGCGGGTCACTACCTTACGGAATACCTGGCGCATGGCGACCACATACTCGGCAAAGCCAGATCCCTGAAAAACCTTCACCAGAAATGCCCCTTGCGGCTGCAGGTGATTGGCGGCGAAATCCAGCGCCAATTCGGCCAGATGGATCGAACGTGCCTGATCCGACATGGGGATACCCGACATATTGGGGGCCATATCAGAAAGTACAAGGTCTACCTTGGCCCCATGCAGCATCGCTTCGACCTGTTTGAGCACGGCCTCGTCGTGGAAGTCGCCTTGTAGAAACTCCACTCCTGGCAACAGCGGATCCAGCGGCAGCAGATCCAGGCCAATGACACGGCCGGTGGTGCCCAAGCGCTTACGTGCCACCTGTGACCAACCGCCCGGAGTACAGCCCAGATCGACGACAATGCCACCCCGACGGATCAGTTTGTCCTTGTCATCCACCTCCATTAGCTTGAAGGCCGCGCGAGACCGCCAGCCCTCGGCCTTGGCGCGTTGCACCCAGGGGTCGTTTACATGCTCGCGCATCCATGCCCTACTCGTTTTGGTTCGTGCCATATCTTCGATCTGCTTCTGTCTGCTTTAGCGATGCGTGGCGTACAATGCCAGACTTGCATTATCCGTGTTTACTGCCCCGAGTTTCCATTCATTATGACCGCTGACCGACTTGCCCAACTGATCGCCGACAACACCCCGGAAGCCCCTGCTACTGGCGAATTGCCCATTAGTACGGCTCAGCGCCGGGAACTCAAAGCGGCGGCGCACAGCCTGAATCCGGTCGTCACCATCGCCGACAATGGTCTGTCGCCCAGCGTGCTTAAGGAAATCGATCATTCGTTAAACATCCACGGCCTGATCAAAATCCGGGTCGCCAGCGACGATCGCGAAGTGCGCGAAAGCTATCTGACCGAACTCTGCCACAATCTGGGTGCCGCTGCGGTACAACACATTGGCAAGCTCCTGGTGGTTTGGCGCCCGAAAGTCGAAGTCCGCGTCGACAAATCCGGCAAGGCCACCGGTCGCCGCAAGGCACCGCGTCAGCTCAAGCGTCATTTCCAGAACGGTTAATCCAGCGATCCGGTCAAATGTAGCGGACGTCGATCATCTCGTATTCGCGCTGACCACCGGGCGTCTGTACCTGCACCACATCGCCGGCAAACTTGCCAATCAGGGCACGCGCTAAAGGCGACGCATAAGAAATTTTGCCCTGTTTGATATCGGCCTCATCTTCACCGACGATCTGATACGTCACGGGTTGACCCGAGTCCGCATCTTCCAGATCGACGGTTGCACCAAATACGCAACGACCATCGGCATCCATGGCGGCCGGATCAATGATCTGGGCATGACTAAGCTTGCCTTCCACTTCCTGGATACGGCCTTCGATAAAGCCCTGTTTTTCTTTTGCCGCATCGTATTCGGCGTTCTCGGATAAATCACCGTGGGCGCGAGCCTCGGCAATTGCCTCGATGACCGCGGGACGCTCGATGGTTTTCAGGCGTTGCAACTCATCCTGAAGCAATGCTGCGCCCTTAACGGTTAATGGAACCTTCGACATAGCAGTCACTATCCGTTCAGTTGGGCGTGCAGCGACTGAATGGCGTAAACCTTCAGCGCATCGCCCGAAAGAATACCGGCCACAGCGGCTTCGGCACCCCAGATCGTCGTATACATCGTGACACGAGCCATCAGACCCGACGTCCGAATCGAACGCGAGTCATTGATCGCGTGACGCTTCTCTTCCACCGTATTGATGATCAGCGCGATTTCATCGTTCTTGATCATATCCACAATGTGCGGACGACCTTCGGTCACCTTGTTGACGCGTTGCACCGGCACACCGGCCTCTTCAATCGCCTTGGCGGTGCCACGCGTCGCGATCAGCTGGTAACCGGCCAGATGGAGCTGGCGGGCCATGTCGACGGCCTTGGCCTTGTCACTGTCTTTCACCGACAGGAAAACCCGACCGTTCTTCGGGAGCTTGACGCTACTGGCCATCTGCGACTTCACAAAAGCCTCGGGGAAAGTCTTGCCGACACCCATCACTTCCCCGGTCGATTTCATTTCAGGTCCAAGAATCGTATCCACACCCGGGAACTTGGCAAACGGGAAGACCGCTTCCTTGACCGAGTAATATGGCGGCACCACTTCCCTGGTCACACCCTGCTCGGCCAACGACTGGCCGGCCATACAACGGGCAGCAATCTTGGCCAATTGTAGGCCGGTGGCCTTGGACACAAACGGCACCGTCCGCGAGGCACGCGGGTTCACTTCCAGCACGTACACCTGATCGTCTTTGATGGCGAACTGCACGTTCATCAGACCACAGACGTTGAGTGCCTTGGCCATGGCCTTGGTCTGGCGACGTAACTCCTCCTGAACCGCCTTACCCAGTGAATACGGCGGCAGCGAGCAGGCCGAATCGCCCGAGTGGACACCGGCCTGTTCAATGTGTTCCATGACGCCGCCAATGATCACTTCCTGACCATCCGACAGCGCGTCGACGTCGACTTCGCAAGCATCATTGAGGAAGCGGTCCAGCAGCACCGGCGAATCATTCGAAACCTTCACGGCCTCGCGCATGTAGCGCTCCAGGTCCTTCTGCTCGTGCACGATTTCCATGGCACGACCACCCAGCACGTACGACGGACGAACCACTAGCGGATAACCGATTTCTTCGGCCATGCGCAGCGCTTCTTCTTCGGTACGCGCGGTCCGGTTAGGCGGCTGCTTCAAGCCCAGATCGTGCAGGAGTTTCTGGAAGCGCTCACGGTCTTCGGCCGCATCAATCATGTCCGGCGAGGTGCCAATAATGGGTACGCCATTGGCTTCCAGCGCCAGCGCCAGCTTCAGCGGTGTCTGGCCGCCATACTGCACAATCACACCCACCGGTTTTTCGATCGCCACGATTTCAAGCACGTCTTCCAGCGTCAGCGGTTCGAAGTACAAACGATCCGAGGTATCGTAGTCGGTTGATACCGTTTCAGGATTGCAATTGACCATGATGGTCTCGTAGCCGTCTTCGCGCATCGCCATCGCAGCATGCACGCAGCAGTAATCGAATTCGATGC
>JBDQLO010000111.1:0-4197 GCA_040262735.1 Fluviibacter sp. | reverse complement strand
GGCCTGGGCCTGCGCCTGGGTGTGCGGACGGCCGGCTGCTCGGGCATGGCTTACAAGCTGGAGTACGTCGATGCATTGAACCCGGATGATCTGGTGTTTGATTCGAATGGCGTGAAGATCGTGATTGATCCGAAAAGCCTGGCCTACCTGGATGGCACCGAGCTGGATTTCACCCGCGAAGGGTTGAACGAGGGGTTCAAATTCAACAATCCCAACGTCAAGGACGAGTGTGGATGTGGTGAATCCTTCCATGTCTGATACGGTCTTGCCCGTTGTATCGGCTGATCGGCTCAACGCGGATTTTTTTACGCTGCTCGGGCTACCCAGGGCGTTTAGCTTGGATCAGTCGTCACTCGATGCGCGCTTTCGAGAATTGCAACGCGAAGTGCATCCCGATCGTTTTGCCGCTGCCGACGACGCCGCGCGGCGCGCCTCGATGATGCTGGCTACGCAGATCAACGAGGGCTATCAGACCCTGCGTTCGCCGCTCAAGCGTGCGACGTATCTGTTATCGTTACTGGGCGTGGATGTCGGTGCCGAGTCGAATACGGCGATGTCGCCCGCGTTTCTGATGCTCCAGATGGAATGGCGCGAGCAGGTGGCCGATGCCCGTGCCGACAAGGATCTGGTCGCGCTAAAAAGTCTGGAAACGAATGTCGGCGAGGCAATTCGAAGTGTCTACGCCGAGCTCAGCGAGCGTCTGGACAGGCTGACCTCGGTATCGGATACACCGCCCGCCGTTGAGGCTGTGCGTCAGCTGATGTTTCTGGAAAAATTATACGAAGAGATCGATAACGCGATTTTTGATCTCGAAGACCTCTGAGACCCTCGGAGAAGACACCCTTCTCAACCCTGATTACAAAGTCGAATTTCATGGCCCTGCTGCAAATTGCCGAACCCGGGGAAAGCCCGCTCCCGCATCAGACCCGTTATGCCATCGGGATCGATCTCGGCACCACCAATTCACTCGTTGCCAGCGTGCGTGCGGGTATGGCGCACGTGATGAACGATGCCGACGGCCGCGCGTTGGTTCCCTCTGTCGTGCGTTATCTGGACGATGGTTCGGTCGATGTTGGTTACGATGCGCTGAAAGCGATTGCCAAAGACCCGAAAAATACGGTCGCCTCGGTAAAACGACTGATGGGTCGCGGCTATGACGATATCGAACACCGTGAAAATCTGCCGCTCGATCTGGTCGATGTGCCGGGCATGGTGAGCGTAAAAACGCGTCAGGGTGTCAAGACACCCGTGGAAGTGTCGGCCGAGATTCTGCGTGTATTGAACGAACGTGCCCAGCAGACGCTCAAGCAGGAAATCATCGGTGCCGTAATAACGGTGCCTGCCTATTTTGATGATGCGCAGCGTCAGGCCACCAAGGATGCCGCACGACTGGCCGGGTTGAATGTGCTGCGCTTATTGAATGAACCAACGGCGGCGGCGGTTGCCTACGGCCTGGATAATTCGGCTGAAGGCATCTACGCCGTCTACGACCTCGGCGGGGGTACGTTTGATATTTCGGTACTGCGCCTGACCCGTGGTGTATTCGAGGTATTGGCCACCGGCGGGGATTCTGCGCTGGGTGGCGACGATTTCGATCGTCGGATCTACTGTTGGATCCTCGAGAAGGCGCAGCTGAAGTCTCCACCGACCGTGGAAGATACAGCACTACTGCTCGTCCGCGCACGTGAGGCCAAGGAGTATCTGTCGGCGCACCCGGAAGCACCGATCACGGCTCGTCTGGCATCCGGCGAGATCGTTGACCTGACCATTGATATGGCAACCTTTGCCGAGATCAGCCAGACGTTGATCTCTAAAACCCTGCAGCCCGTCAAGAAAACATTACGTGATGCCGGTTTACGCCCTGAGGAAGTGCAGGGCGTGGTGATGGTCGGTGGCGCAACGCGCATCCCGCTTGTTCAGCGTGCGGTCGGCGAATTCTTCAAGCAGGAACCGCTCAACAATCTGGATCCGGACAAGGTGGTGGCGCTGGGCGCTGCCATCCAGGCAAACCTGCTAGCGGGTAACCGGGCGCCGGGCGAAGACTGGTTGCTGCTGGATGTGATTCCGCTATCTCTTGGTCTGGAAACGATGGGTGGCCTGATCGAAAAAGTAATTCCCCGAAACGCCACATTGCCGGTGGCACGCGCGCAAGATTTTACGACGTACCGTGATGGCCAGACCGCGATGATGATTCATGTGGTGCAGGGCGAACGTGAGCTGGTCGACGATTGCCGCTCACTGGCCCGTTTCGAACTGCGGGGTATTCCGCCGATGGTGGCCGGGGCGGCACGTATCCGGGTGACCTTTCAGGTTGACGCCGATGGCCTGCTCTCGGTGACGGCGCGTGAACAGACTACGGGGATTGAAGCACAAATCGCAGTGAAGCCGTCCTACGGGCTATCGGATGATCAGATCACCGGGATGCTCAAGGCCTCGGTCGACAACGCCCGTGACGATGCGCAGACTCGGGCGCTCAAAGAGACCCAGGTCGACGCGCAACGATTGATCGAGGCCGTCCGTTCGGCGTTGCAGGAAGACCGGCATTTGCTCAATGAGGACGAAGCCCAGTTGATCGAATCGGGAATCGTCAGACTGGAGACGGCCAACCTCTCCGGAAATCGTCGGCAGATTACGATTGCCATGGATGATCTGGATGCCGACTGCAAGGAATTTGCCGGTCGCCGGATGAATCAGGCCGTTAACCGTGCGCTTGCCGGAAAATCGATAGAATCGGTCGAACAGACGATCGAGCAGCTGCATCAACCCATGGCGGTGAAGGAACCGAAATGACCCAACTCACTGTGTTGCCGCACCCGGAATATTGCCCGGATGGTGCGATTCTGGAGGCCCCGGAAGGGGTGTCGATCTGTGAAACGCTGTTGGAGAACGGAATTGAAATCGAGCACGCCTGTGAGTGTTCGTGTGCCTGTACAACTTGTCACGTGATCGTTCGCGCGGGTTACAACTCGTTGAACGAACCGGAAGAATTGGAAGAAGATTTGCTCGATAAGGCCTGGGGGCTGGAGCCGGAATCGCGATTGTCGTGTCAGGCGATGGTGGCAGCAACGCCTCTGGTGATCGAGATCCCTAAATATTCGATCAATATGACGCGTGAAGGGAAGCGCTGATCATGGGACTGAAGTGGACAGATACCCTCGATATTGCCGAAGCGCTGATTGAGGCGCATCCGGATCAGGATCCGGCGACCGTCAATTTTGTCGATCTGATGCATTGGGTTGCTGCGTTGCCCGATTTTGATGATGACCCGAAACGCTGCGGTGAGCGTATATTGGAAGCGATCCAGCAAACGTGGATCGATGAAAAATAGGAGGTCTGTATGCAAACCCCGATTCATTCGATGAACAATCTGTTCAAGCAACTGGGGCTGCCGAGCGAGACGGCCGAAGTCGATGCCTTTATCGAGAATCACCGTCCGTTGCCCGATCATTGTCTGTTGCACGAGGCGCATTTCTGGACAGCATCGCAGGCGACGTTTCTCGCCGAAGAAATCGAAGATGATGCCGACTGGGCGGAAGTGGTCGACGAGCTGAACGCGCGTCTGCGCGAGTCCCACTCACGCGGGTTCACCGGTTAGTCTGTTCGCGTTTGTTGCGGCGGGTAGAGGGCGAGAATGCCATCGAGGCCGCCGTGGTTGATGGCGTGAACCGCTTTGGCCTGGGTGGCCGGTTTGGCGTGATACGCTACGGAAGTGCCGGCAGCGGCCATCATCAGCAGGTCGTTGGCGCCATCACCCACCGCCATCACCTGATCCTGTGTGAGTCCGAATTCTTGCGTTAATGCCCGTAAGGTATTAGCCTTGGCCTGGGCGTCGACGATGTTGCCAACGACACGGCCAGTGAGTTTGCCGCCGACGATTTCGAGTTCGTTCGAGGTGGCAAAATCCAGGCCGAGTTCGATCCGCAACCGTTCGGTGAAGTAGGTGAAGCCCCCGGAGAGCAGCGCCGTATGAATATTCGCGTTCTGAAGCGCGTCGAGCAACTCGCGTGCTCCCGGGTTCAATAGCAGCCGTTCGGAAAACACCCGGGCCAGTACCCGGGCATTCAGTCCGGCCAGAACGCGCACCCGCTGTTGCAGGCTCTCACGGTAATCCATATCGCCCCGCATGGCCGCTTCGGTGATTGCCGACACATCGGCTTTTCGCCCTGCAAAATCAGCCAGCTCGTCGATACACTCGAT
>JBDQLO010000110.1:0-4247 GCA_040262735.1 Fluviibacter sp. | reverse complement strand
TTCACAGCATCCATCTTCACGATGCGCAGTCGATCAGCTGCCTTCACGGCAACTTGATCGCTGATGTCCTGCTTCTTGCTGTCCTTGCGGCCACGGTAAGTCAGCACCACGGCGGCGATGATGGCAACCAGGAGAATCGACGCGGCGATCTGATCCGGGTAGGTGTATTCGGTATATAGCAACAGGCCGAGATCTTTGGTGTTCGAAGAATCGGCCAGTTCTGGCGGTAGCGGTGTATCAAAGACCTGGAAGTACTGACCGCCCAGGACGATGGACATTTCCAGGATCATCAGGATGCCGATCAGCGAACCCAGCGGCAAATAACTCCAGAACCCCTGACGCAGCCGATCAAAGTTGATGTCGAGCATCATTACCACGAACAGGAACAGCACCATCACGGCGCCCACATAGACCAGAATCAGCACAATTGCCAGGAACTCGGCCTGCGCGATCAGCCAGATAGCGCCGGCGGTGAAGAAACTCAGCACCAGGAACATCGCGGCAACAACCGGGTTACGTGCCGTAATCACCGCAAGGCTTGAGCCCACCAGAATGGCAGAAAGCACGTAAAAGAGGATCAGTTTAAATTCCATCGACAATCCTTAGCGGAATTTCGCATCGCCGGCACGGTCAGCGGCGATCTGCGTTTCATAGCGATCACCATTGGCCAGAAGCATTGGCTTGGTGTAATACAGGTCACCGCGCGCCTCACCGTGGTACTCGAACACACGGGTTTCGACGATGGCGTCCACCGGGCAGGCCTCTTCGCAGAAACCACAGAAAATACACTTGGTCAGATCGATGTCGTAGCGAGTTGTACGGCGACTACCGTCGTCGCGCTGGTCGGATTCGATGGTGATGGCCAGTGCCGGACATACGGCTTCACAGAGTTTGCAGGCAATGCAACGCTCTTCGCCGTTTGGATAGCGGCGAAGCGCATGCAGACCCCGGAAGCGGCGGCTTTGCGGTGTCTTTTCTTCAGGGTACTGAACCGTGATTTTCGGCTGGAAAAAATACCAGCCGGTCACACTCAGACCCTTGCAAAGCTCTTTGAGGAACAGGCTGTTAACAACCTGCTTACTCTTAGTGACGAATTCGCTAATGGCACCCATGATCTTAGTTCCAGATATTCAGCGGGGAGATCAGCCAGACGCCAACGACGACCAGCCAGATGATTGTCAGGGGAATGAACACCTTCCAGCCCAGACGCATGATCTGGTCATAGCGGTAACGCGGAAACGTCGCACGGAACCACAGGAAGAGGAACAACAAGGCCGAGGCCTTGAGCGCCAGCCAGAAGAAGCCATCGGGCAAGAAGCCTACGGGTGACAGCCAGCCACCGAGGAACATGATCGAGGTCAGGAACGCAATCAGGATCATGTTGGCGTATTCAGCCAGGAAGAACAGAGCGAAGGCCATGCCCGAGTAGTCCACGTGGAAACCGGCGACGATTTCCGATTCGCCTTCGGCCACATCAAAGGGGGCGCGGTTGGTTTCAGCCACCCCCGAGATGAAGTAGACCAGGAACATGGGGAACAGCGGGATCCAGTTCCACGACAGGATACTCACGCCGTAATCGGCAAACAGACCCTTGGCCTGGCCATTGACGATGTCTGACAGATTGAGACTTTGCGACACCATCAGGACGCAGACCAGCGCAAAGCCCATGGCGATTTCATACGACACCATCTGTGCGGCACAACGCATGGCACCTAGGAATGCGTACTTGGAGTTCGACGCCCAGCCCGCCAGAATAACGCCATAGATACCGACAGACGATAACGCGAGTACGAATAACAGACCAGCATCGATATCTGCCAACACCATGCCATCAGCAAACGGGATGACCGCCCAGGCAACCAGCGCAGGTGCGATCGACAGCACTGGCGCCAGCAGGAACAGACCCTTGCTGGCCACGGTTGGGACAATGCTCTCTTTCAGCAGCAGCTTCAGACCATCAGCGATCGGCTGTAGCAGACCAAACGGACCCACCCGGTTCGGGCCGATTCGCACCTGCATATAACCAATCACCTTACGTTCGAAGTAGGTCAGATACGCCACAGCCAGCAACAGCGGCGCGACGATGCCAACGATTTTTACCAGCGACCAAACGACCGGCCAGCCTGCCCCGAAGAGGTTTTGACCAGCTTGAATCAGGGCATCCATCAGACACACTCCACTACGATCATGTCATTCAAGGCACCCAGGTTTGCCGTCGACGGGTGGGCGGCGGCAATCCGCACGCAACCATCCGGCACGGTGTTGTCGAGTCCCGCATTCAGCACGGCTGCACCTTCACCGCCCTTGACGCGCACCGAACGGCCATCGGCAGCACCAACACCGGCCATCGTACTGGCGTTCATACGGGCTACCGGCGCCTGTGCATCGCGGGTCTTCTGTAACGCCGGCGCACGACGTGCCAGCGCGTCGGCAAAGTAGATTGGCACATCGGCAATACGTTGCAAACCACTCCCCTGCAATGACGATGGTACGGTGGCCGTAACCGCAATCGGTTTTGCCAGGGAACCATCGGGTAGCGAGCTGCCACCTACGAGGATTTCGTTACGAATCTCTTCACTGCTCTGGAAATCACAACGTTCGACGTTGAGCAGGTTCCCCAGAACGCGAAGCAGCTTCCAGCCCGGGCGCGATTCGCCCGCCGGGCGGACAACCCCCACAAAGGATTGGGCGCGGCCTTCCGTGTTCACGAAGGTGCCCGAGGTTTCGGTATAGGGCGACAACGGCAGCAGCACATCGGCATAGGCCAGCGCATCGGCATCCTTAAAGACACTAAACTGTACGACCATCTCAGCAGCGTTCAGAGCGCGTAGTGCCTGCGCCGGATTTGCAACATCGAGCGATGGTTCACAGCCAAACAGCACATAGGCCTTGCGCGGTTCTTCGAACATGCGGGAGGCGTTACGACCGCCCTGCTGCGGGCAAGCCTTGGCGATATAACCACCGACCGAGTTGGCAGCTTCGCCAACGGTACCGGCCGAGGCGCCCGTCAGGGTCGCCAGTTCGCCGGCCAGCTGTTCGAGCAGCGAATAATCCACGTGTTGTTGCGCGAGGTTGCCCAACAGGATTGCGCGAGGCGCGCTGTCGGCATCGCCAATCAACGCGACAGCGATCTTGCGCTCGAGCTCGCCAACGTTACCCGTGGCAGCGAGCGCCGAGGGCTGAACGCCCTTGATTTCGGCGGCAGCACGAACCACCCCCGCCAGCGCAGTGACCAATTGACCCGGCGGCGTATCAATAAGACCCGCATGTTTGATGAGCGAATCGTCGCTACTCACGTTGACCGAATAGACTTCGGCACCACTCCGAGCGGCCTGACGCAGACGTTGTGCGACGAGCGGCGAATCCTTACGCAGGAAGCTGCCAACGATCAAAGCGGCATCGACATTGCTGAGTTCGACCAGGGGCAGACCCAGCCACGGGGCAGCGCCCGGACGTTGTGCATCGGCACGAAAATCTTGCTGGCGCAGACGGAAATCAATATTGTCCGCACCTAAGCTGCGCATGATGCGGCCGGCCAGATACATTTCTTCAAGCGTGGCATGCGGGCTGACGGCCATCGCGATCTGGTCGGCACCGTGATCCTTGGCAATCGTGCGCAGCCCATGCGCCACGTAATCGAGTGCCACGTTCCATTCCACTTCCTGCCATTGACCACCCTGCTTGAGCATCGGCTTGAGCAAACGTTCACTGCTATTCAGCGCTTCATACGAGAAACGCTCTTTATCAGAGATCCAGCATTCGTTAACATCTTCGTTATCGAAGGGCAGCACGCGCTTGACCACATCGCCCTTCACTTGAACCGTGAGGTTGGCACCCGTCGAATCATGCGGCGACACCGACTTGCGGCGCTGCAGTTCCCAGGTTCGCGCCGAGTAACGGAATGGCTTGGACGTCAGCGCACCCACCGGGCAGATGTCGATCATGTTGCCGGAAAGCTCCGAGTCGACGGTCTGGCCAACAAAGGTGGTGATTTCCGAATGAACGTTGCGGTTGATCATCCCCAGCTCCATCACGCCGGCCACTTCCTGGCCGAAACGGACGCAACGGGTACAGTGAATACAACGGCTCATTTCTTCCATCGAGATGAGCGGACCCACATTCTTGTGGAATACAACGTGTTTTTCTTCCGTGAAACGCGATGCGGGCTGACCATAACCCACGGCCAGATCCTGCAGTTGACATTCGCCACCCTGGTCGCAAATCGGACAATCCAGCGGATGGTTGAT
>JBDQLO010000109.1:0-4300 GCA_040262735.1 Fluviibacter sp. | reverse complement strand
CTCGCCACCGCCCCCGTTCCAGCGCCAACAAGCGCGCTACGTACCCCGCCGCGTTCCAGCTCGTTGCCGCCATGAACCCCTGTCCTTGCGGTTACCAGGGCCACCCGACCCGGGCCTGTCGCTGTACCCCCGAACAGGTGCAGCGCTATCGCAACCGCTTATCAGGACCGCTGCTCGATCGGATTGATCTCTGCATCGAGGTGCCGGCACTCTCTGCGGCGGATCTTGCCGAGACGGCGCCCGGTGAATCTTCAGCCATGGTGCGTGCCCGCATTGAAGCGGCTACCGACACGGCCATTCGGCGACAAGGCTGCGTCAACGCACGTCTTGAAGCCAAGGCACTCGAGGCCCAGGCTACGCCGGATGCCGCCGGGCAAACACTGCTCACGCAGGCGGTATCGCGTCTGGGTCTTTCGGCACGTGCTTATCATCGCTTGCTGCGCGTTGCTCGCACCATCGCCGATCTGGCGGGGGCAGGGCAAATTAGCACGGCGCATATTGCCGAAGCGATCCAGTTTCGCCAGCTGACGAACACCCCCTGATGCACCAGCGCTTCGTTGCTCTCTGTCTCGCCGCCATAACCTCCGGCTGCGGATCGTCGTCCTGGCAACGTACCGCAACGGCATCTTCTGTCGGATGCAAGCCAGAACAGGTCAATGTCGTCAGCAAAGACTCCGGCGCTTTTGACAATATTCAAAGCTGGTATGCCGATTGTCGTGGCACGCGCTATCGCTGCGTCTTTGTGCCCGGTGACCGCGGTGGTTGCTACCCGGTGAGCGGAAGCGCCGGCTGATTATTTGCCACCATCGCCCCATCGGTACTGCCAGACCACCCCGTACATTGTGTAGTACTGACCCTGATTGAAATAACTGCCCTCGGCCACGTGAAACCGGATCGCATGATGCCGATTGACCGGCATCGAAAGCGTGGCACCCAACAGCCAGTTCTCCTGCGTATTGTTGATCTGCTGACCATTGACGAAACTCTGACCGCCCGAGTAGTAGGTCACATCGGTCGACAACCAGGCCGTGGAGGGAAAGTAATAAATTACGTGCCCCGTGCTGGAGTAGATCGGGCTCTGTGACAGCACGTTGCTGCCATAAAAACTCTTGTTGTCCGAAAAGAAGGTCACGTCACCCGATAGCTCA
Organism: Fluviibacter sp.; assembly: GCA_040262735.1. Lineage (GTDB taxonomy): Bacteria > Pseudomonadota > Gammaproteobacteria > Burkholderiales > Rhodocyclaceae > Fluviibacter. The sequence continues at coordinate 3,152 of JBDQLO010000109.1, read as the reverse complement.
AAACGCCAGGGGCCTTTGGCTTGCGACACACCGAGACCAGGCTGGATAAAGGTGCGGTTGGCGCCCACATTGAACAGCTGGTTGCTGTTGTACTCGCCCCAGGGCAAAACCGCCGACAGGTTAGCGCCAATAATCAGATCCTGCTGGTAATGCTTGAATTCCTCGACCGACATCGCGGGCGCGCCATAAAGATTGGTGGCCACCCGGATGATCGGATCGGTCAGCCCCGCCGACGACCCGCTAATTACCTGATTGCCCACCGTTGTTTGACCGTGTAGTTGTGCATAGGGCAGCACCACATTGACCTTGCCAGACTGCCCGAAAAAATCAAAGGTCCGGTTATAAGACAGCAGCTCGGTATTCATTTGGAACTTACTGGTCGTTACCTGCGTGAAACCAATACCCAGAAAGTTGTAGTCCACCGGCGCATTGGAATAGAGACGCGCTTCAATCTCCTGTGCCTGGGCGGGGTACTCGGTCAAGAGCAGTGCCGCAGTCGTCAACAACAGCGATCGACACAACGCTGACAGCGGTTTCAACACGGTTAGTTTTGATGGGTGGCTAACGCGGTTTTCAACTTATCCCGAACTTTGGCGCGCAACGCGGGTGGTCCAATCACTTCCACATCCGGCATATGGCGTAGGATATCCATCACCAGTTCGGTTTCAATGCTGTAGGGCACATCGAGCTGATAGCTGCCATCGGGCAACACACTCCCACGCTGATCCGGGTGCCACTGTTCTGAGGCCACCCACCGCGCCCGTGCCGGCGTAAAGCGTAACTGCGCCCACTGCGTGCGTTCGCCGCCAAAAATGCCATAGCCGTTCTGTACACGACTATCCAGCACCTTGGCCGCGACGTCTTGGGCCTGCTTATCGAGCAATTCGACATCGCTCAGCGTTTCTACCGCGAAGCTGCGCAAGTCCTTGCGCAGGTGACACCAGGCATCCAGGTACCAGTTGCCCCGATAGAACACCAATCGCTGCGGCGAGATCACACGTACGGTCGATTCATCGCGCCCGCGATGCCAGTGCTGCAGCTTCAACCGCTGACGCTTCAGTAACGCCGAGGCAATCAGGGCAAAGTTGGCCGGCTCGGGTGACCGCTGCCCCGTATGGACAATCCGGATGCGGTCTTCAATATCTTCGGGTCGGTTCTGCTGACTCCCCAGTAACGCCGACAGCCGTGACTGCAACGGTGCGATATGCGGCCCGAGCAGGCCCGGTTGTACCGTATTAAGCAGTTGCTGCATCATCAGCAACGCATAAATTTCGCTGGCGTTAAACCAGAGGCCCGGCAGTTCATATTTTTGCGCTGACAGCGGGCTGGCCCGACTGTCTTCCTGGGCAAAGCGATAGCCACCACCCATCCGGTCGTAAACAATCGGGGCGTTCAACCGATCTCGTAAGTACTGCAGATCGCGTCTAAGCGTCGCACGGGAAACACCCAACGCCGCCTGAATCGCTTCAAATGACAGACAACGCTGCTCGTTGAGCAGTTGGTCGATGCGGTAAAAGCGTTCGGTGCGATCCAAGCCGCCGTCTCCAGTTTCTGCCAGAATTCTGGCGCGCTCGACACGATTCGAACGTGCGACCCTTGCCTTCGGAGGGCAATACTCTATCCAACTGAGCTACGAGCGCGTGCGGGCGAAGTCTAGCGGGTTTTGGCGGGGCTGTCCAAAACGGATTCCCGGCGCAATCACGAATTTTTAACCCATACCGCCCCCGTTCGTGCCGTAAGCCCCATTCCTCCCCGCAGCCCAGGTTTTTCCCGCTATACTTACGCCAAAACCATTGTTCATTCGCCCATTTACTTTTCGCGCACAGGATCGATCATGGCCGACAAGAATTCCAGCAGCAAAATTATGTACCTCTCCATCGCTCTGGCGGTGGTTTTGATTGCCGTCGTTGTCCCATTCTCGATGAGCGGCAAGGGTAAATCCGACTCGGTGAGCAATGCCGATGATGTGGAATCCCGCATCGCGCCGGTCGCCAAGATTGAAATGCTCGCCGGCGGTGGTGATGGCGGCGTCAAGGATGGCAAGACCGTTTACAACACCGTTTGCGCAGGCTGCCACGGTGCCGGCGTACTGGGCGCGCCAAAGTTCGGCGACAAGGCCGCATGGGCGCCGCGCATCGGCCAGGGGATTGCCACGCTGAACAGCCATGCGATCAACGGTATTCGCGCTATGCCGGCTCGCGGCGGCGCCGCCAGTCTGAGCGATGACGAAGTCAAGAGTGCCGTGGAGTACATGGTCAACGGTTCGAAGTAAGTCGATTCGACTGAACAACAAAGGGACGCTACGGCGTCCCTTTTTTTGATCGCGATGAGAAACCTAGGGGACTTCGGGATCGGCCGCCGGCGTCTTTTGCAGCATGGCCTTGAGGAAATCCAGCTTGGCCGAAGACGTGGACTTGTCGGCCAAGGCCTTACTGGCCGAACTCGATGTGTCGCAGCCCATTTCCACGATAAAGCGTGAGGGCTCGCACGGCACCAGATCTTTACCCTGACGGCGCTTCTCGCACCAGGTGATGTGCAAACTGCGTTGTGCGCGGGTAATGCCCACGTACATCAGGCGACGCTCCTCTTCCAGTTTATCTGTCTCCTGCGATTCGCGGTGCGGCAAAATGCCTTCTTCGACCCCAACCAGAAACACATGCCCAAACTCCAGCCCTTTGGCCGCGTGCAAGGTTGATAGCTGGACCGCATCGTAACCTTCGCCCTGATCCCGTCGCTCCAGCATCGACATTAAGGCCATGGTCTGCACGATCTCCGCCAGCGTTTTGCCATCGTCATCGCTCTTTTTGGTGATCCAGGCGTGGAACTCCTGAACATTGCCCCAACGCGTTTCGGCGGTCCGGGCTTCTTCCTGGTCGTAGAGCCAGTTCTCGTAATCAATGGCCGCTAGTAGATCGGGAAAAACATCGGCGGCCGATTCGCGTTGTGCTCGCCACTGAAACCGATTGATGAATTCGCCAAACTCACGCAAGGGCTGGAGTACGCGGCTATGAACCTGCGTTGCGAAACCCTCTTCGAAAAGCGCAGCAAAGAGCGAGATCTGACGTTCGGCCGCATACCGGCCCAGGGTTGCCAGCGTCTGGCTGCCGATGCCCCGGCGGGGTGTAGTTGCGGCGCGGATAAACGCGGGGTCG
>JBDQLO010000108.1:0-4308 GCA_040262735.1 Fluviibacter sp. | reverse complement strand
GACCAGCCTCGATCCAGCCCGGCAGACAGTTGCCGGTAGGAGGCGCGACCGATATTGACAAAGTAACTGATACGCACCAGACGGCGTTCGGCCAGCTGCGGAAATAACCCGGAAAACAGCAGGCAATGATCGCCTACCTCTCGCAGCATACCGGCACGCTGCTCGCCATGGAGTGCCTGTGAATTGAGATAATCTTCGGCCATGATGCGTGCGATGCACTGGGGCTTGTCGGCGAAACGCATCAGCATGAAGACCAGATAGCTTTCCAGCGATTCATCAAGGTGCCGGTCACAGACTGACTGTGCCTCCTGCACCAATGCCTGCCACTGGGCCTGGGGGGTTGGTTCGAGAATTAGCTGCGCCATGCCTTTCCTCCGCCAGAATATGGGTAATTAGTCGACCGTCCACCCGCTGTGCTTGAGGTCAACACCACCCTGTTGCTTACTACATTTACCATATAAAACTGCGAATTGTCACTTAAGTGCCAACAAAACAGCCTCCAAGGCAGCCTCGTGGGGAAATTATCGGCACCGCACGCTATACTGTCCGGCTTGCAATCCGCATTAACACATACAAAAAAATACGCCGTGCCAGACATACCGAAAACATTTCAGGCCCTGATCCTCTCCCTGCAGAACTACTGGAGTCGGCAGGGCTGTGCATTGCTGCAACCCTACGACATGGAGGTCGGTGCCGGCACGTCGCACACGGCCACCTTCTTGCGCGCAATCGGGCCCGAGCCCTGGCGGGCTGCCTACGTGCAGCCGTCAAGGCGCCCCAAGGACGGTCGCTACGGCGAAAACCCAAACCGCCTCCAGCACTACTACCAGTATCAGGTTGTTTTAAAGCCATCGCCCGCCACATGTCGCAGACGGCATAACAGGTGCGAAATCGTGGATTCTCCGGAAGCACGTAGGTGCATAGCACTAGAATCCCGCAGAAAACTGTCCAGACGGCGAGTAAAAGACTGAACAGCGTTGAACGCAGCGTGGTCATGAAGGATTACTTGTTGCCGGACTTGCCCAGCAGCACATCAACGGCGGCGGCCAGGTTGTCGTGTACCGTCGTGCCCTTGGGTAAATGGCCTTCGGCCTCGGTTTTCGCGCCCTTGCCGGTGCGAACCAGCATCGGAATACAGCCGGCAGCGCTACCAGCCTGCAGGTCGCGTAGCGAGTCACCGATCGTCGGAACACCTTTCAGATCCATGTTATAGACCTGGGCGATACGCTCAAACATACCTGACTTGGGCTTTCTGCAACCGCACTGTTCATCGGCGGTATGTGGACAGTAGAAGATGCCGTCAATACGGCCCCCTACGGCTGCCAGTTGCTTGTGCATCTTTTCATGCATGGCATTGAGCGTATCCATGTCGAAAAGACCGCGGCCTATGCCTGACTGATTGGTCGCGACAATGACTCGGTAGCCCGCCTGATTTAATCGTGCGATAGCTTGCAAACTGCCATCAATCGGTTTCCATTCGGCAGGCGATTTGATATATAGCGCAGAGTCGATGTTGATGACGCCATCTCGGTCGAGGATGATAGTCTTCATGTTGCTCCCAGTCAGACAGCCAGACGCGCAATGTCAGCGACCGCATTCATCTGGTCAGACAGCATTTTAAGGAGTGCCAATCGATTTTGCCGGATCTTGGCGTCTTCCGCCATGACCATCACGTCTTCAAAGAAGGCGTCCACGCTGACACGAACTCGGGCAAGCGCCATAAGTGCATCGGTGTAGGCCTCGGCCTGCAGGGCATCGGCAATGGTTGGGGCCAGCGCGGTGACCTGATCGAACAGTGCTTTTTCCGGTGCCGCAGTCAATAGGTCACCATGCGGCTTACCCAGTGCATCAATATTATCGACTTTCTTGAGTAAGTTGCTGATACGCTTGTTGGCGGCAGCCAGCGCAAGAGCATCGGGTTGCGCCGAGAACTCGCGCACCGCTGCCAGGCGCGCCGGGATACGATCGATACGCGCCGGGTTCGTGCCCAGCACGGCTTCGACCACGTCTTGTGGCTCACCCTGCTCCTTGAGCAGGTTGCGAAGGCGATCCATCATAAACGACAGCAGTGCCGGTTCGAAATCGGCTTGCAGAGTACCTGCCGTGAAGGTGCCGGCCGACCATGAGATGAGTTGCGGCAACTCCAGCGGCAGTTGACGTTCCATCAGGAGACGAAGCACACCCAGGGCAGCACGACGCAGGCCAAAGGGGTCGCGGTCGCCGGTCGGTTTTTCGCCAATGCCGAAGAAGGCCACCAGAGTATCCAGCTTATCGGCCAGGGCTACGGCGCAACCAATATTATTACTGGGCAGCTCGTCGCCGGCAAAGCGTGGGCGGTAGTGATCGGCAATGGCTTCAGCCACGTCCGCAGCTTCGCCGTCATGCTGCGCATAGTAGCGCCCCATAATGCCTTGCAGCTCCGGGAATTCGCCCACCATGTCGGAAACAAGGTCGGCCTTAGCCAGTTCGGCAGCACGCGCAACATGCGTAACGTCCGCACCGATCGCATGGGCAATTTGGGAGGCCAAATTCTGAACGCGCAGCAGACGATCGAGCTGGGTGCCCAGTTTGTTGTGATAAACCACATGACCCAGTTTGGCGACACGTGAGGCCAGGGGTTCCTTGCGGTCCTGAGTGAAAAAGAAGCGGGCATCGGATAGTCGGGGACGCACCACGCGCTGATTGCCGCCGATGATGTGCTTCGGATCTACGACCTGCATATTCGACACGATCAGAAACTTGTTGAGGAGTTTGCCGCGCTCATTCAGCAGTGGGAAGTATTTCTGGTTCTGTTGCATGGTCAGAATCAGACACTCTTGTGGCACTTCCAGGAATTCTGGTTCGAATTCGCCGACGTACACGACGGGCCACTCCACCAGCGCAGTGACCTCATCAAGAAGACCATCCGCCTGGTTGATCTGTGCACCGAGTTCTTGTGCCTTGGTGGCCAGTTGCGTTGCGATCGTAGCGCGACGTTCTGCATAATCTGCGACGACCTTGCCTTCACGACGTAAGGTCGCCGCATACTCGTTGGCATTGGGGATCGTGATCGGGCCCTGGGATAGGAAGCGATGCCCCAGCGTTTGCTGACGCGATTGCAGACCGAGCACTTCTCCCGGAATCAGGGTGTCGCCATGCAGTTGAATCAAGCCGTGCACCGGGCGTACAAACTGCACGTCCGAATCGCCCCAGCGCATCATCTTGGGAATCGGCAGTTTCTTTAATGCATCGCCGACAATGCCGCTCAACACGTTTGTGAGTGGGGCGCCGGCGACCTGCATCGTATAGAAAAAAGTTTCCGACTTACCGTCCATGCGCTGGGTAAACTTCGGCAATTCGGTGGCGGCGATGCCTTTCGACTCAAGTTTCTTGATCAGTGCGGGCGTCGGCTGACCATCGGCACCAATCGCCACACTGACGGGCATCAGCTTTTCTTCGACTTCCTGGTCAGGCGCGACCGAAAGTACATGCGGGATCAACACCGCCAGACGGCGCGGCGTGGCATACCACTGGTAAGCGACATTGGCAGCAACCAGTTTCTTCTGCACGAGGCCGGCAAAAACGCCGGCAGAAAAGACCTCGCCAAAACGCGCCAGCGCCTTGGGAGGCAACTCCTCGGTCAGCAGTTCGACGAGCAGGGAGTCAGTACGTGCCTGAGTCATTACGCGGCCTCCTGCTTGACGGGGGTGCCGCACATCGGGAACCCGAGCGCCTCACGACTATCGTAATAGGCTTGCGCCACTTGGCGCGCCAGTGCGCGAACGCGGCCGATGTAGGCGGCACGTTCGGTGACCGAAATAGCGCCACGGGCATCCAGCATATTGAAATTGTGCGAACACTTCATGACCTGCTCGAAGGCAGGCAACGGCAGGCCGATCTCCATCAGGCGCTTGGCTTCGGCTTCATGATCCGAGAAGTGTCGAAATAGCATATCGACCTGTGCGTATTCAAAGTTGTACGTCGACTGCTCGACTTCGTTCTGATGGAACACATCGCCGTAGGTCACAATCTGGTTGCCATTCTTGGCCCACACCAGGTCGTACACATTTTCGACACCTTGCAGATACATGGCTAGACGTTCTAGACCATAGGTAATTTCACCCAGTACCGGCTTGCAGGAAAGTGAGCCCACTTCCTGGAAGTAGGTGAACTGCGTCACTTCCATGCCATCCAGCCAGACTTCCCAGCCCAGACCCCAGGCTCCCAATGTGGGCGACTCCCAGTCGTCTTCCACAAAGCGGATATCGTGTTCTTCGGTATTGATGCCGAGCGCCCGAAGTGAATCGATGTACAGCTCCATGATGTTGG
>JBDQLO010000107.1:0-4310 GCA_040262735.1 Fluviibacter sp. | reverse complement strand
TCGGTAAGCTGATCTCCTACGGCGAAACCCGTGAGCAAGCCATTCGCAAGATGCGTATCGCATTGTCGGAAATGCTGGTCGAAGGCATCAAGACCAATATTCCGCTGCATCATGAACTGATGCGCGACAAAGGCTTCGTGGACGGTGGCGCCAGCATCCACTATCTGGAACACATGCTGGCCGAGAAAAAAGAAGTCGAGCGCAAGTAAGTGTCGTGGGTTAACGCGCGCATCATCGCGGAGGCCCAACAAGCCGAGGCGCTCGGCGATGCCTTGATGGAAGCCGGCGCTTTGTCGGTGACCGTCGAGGATGCCGATGCCGGCACCCCGGCTGAGACCCCACAGTATGGCGAGCCCGGGATGGAAACGCATACCGTGTGGGCGCGCTCGATTCTCTCGGCGTTGTTTGAGGCCAATGAACCCGTTGCCGCGATTATTGCAGCTTGCTCCGCACAACTGGGCGTGACGGCCGAGCTGACCATTGAAGACGTGCCCGAAACAGACTGGGTGCGTGCTACGCAAGCGCAGTTTGAGCCGATTCCCATCGGCGGCCCACTGTGGATTGTGCCGAGTTGGCACACACCACCCGACACCAGCGCCGAAGCGATTAATCTTGTGCTCGATCCGGGTCTGGCCTTTGGCACCGGGAGCCACCCGACCACGCGGATGTGCTTGCAGTGGCTGGTGCGCGAACGCCCGAATGGCTCAGTCCTTGACTATGGCTGTGGCTCCGGCATTCTGGCTATTGCCGCCGCCAAGCTGGGCGCCCGCGAAGTGGTTGGCGTGGATATTGATCCACAAGCGGTATGTTCGGCGCACGATAACGCCGATGCTAATGGGGTGACGGCTACATTCTTTGACGCCAGCGATGCGCTACCCCTACCTTTTGATACGCAAAAGTACGACGTGGTGTTGGCCAATATTCTGGCCAACCCACTAAGAATTCTGGCCCCCGCGCTAACGGCGCGACTCAAGCCTGGGGCTACGCTGGTCCTGGCCGGCCTGCTTGCTGAACAGGCAGCAGAACTGATCGGCATCTACAACCCCTGGCTCACGATGCGCGTCGCCGATACCCAAGAAGGCTGGAGTCTGCTCGTAGGCACCACCCCCCAGTAAGCTTTCCGAGTCATTTTCACTGAACAACTATCGCTATGAGTAAGAAAACCCTAATCTGCGGCTCCCTCGCATTCGACAACATCATGGTCTTTAATGGCCGCTTTCGCGAGCAAATTCTGCCGGATCAGATTCACATTCTGAACGTGGCTTTTCTAGTCCCCGAGATGCGGCGTGAATTCGGCGGCTGCGCGGGTAACATCGCTTACGCCCTGCACAGTTTGGGTGGCCAAGCCGAAATCATGGCGACCGTGGGCGAAGATGGTATCCCATATCTGGATCGTCTCGATGCGCAAGGCATTTCACGCAAGCACGTGCGCAAAGTGCCAGGCAGCTTCACCGCACAAGCCTTTATAACAACCGATCTGGACGACAACCAGATCACGGCGTTTCACCCCGGTGCCATGGGCCACGCACATCTGAATGCGGTTGGTCACGCCGAGAACGTGGTTCTGGGTATCGTTGCTCCGGATGGTCGAGACGCCATGATTGAACATGCCCGCCAATTTGCGGAAGCAAATATTCCCTTCATCTTCGATCCGGGTCAGGGGCTACCCATGTTCGACGGTAACGACCTGAAACAGTTCCTCTCACTCGCCACCTATGCGTGCGTGAACGACTACGAGGCGCAGATGCTGTGTGACCGCACCGGTCAAACGCTGGAGCAACTTGCCGAAAACGTGGCGGCACTGATCGTGACACGCGGCGCCGAAGGCGCCTGGATTTTTACGGGTGGCCAACGTATTGATATCGAAACCATACAACCCGAAGCCATCATCGATCCGACGGGTTGTGGCGACGCCTTCCGCGGCGGCCTGCTCTTCGGCCTGGCCAATGGCTTCGACTGGCAGAAGACAGGTCGTCTCGCATCCTTGATGGGCTCGATCAAGATCGCCCATGCCGGCCCGCAAAATTACCAGGTAAATTTTGCGCAAGTATCCAAGCGCTTCGAAGCGGCGTTCGGCGAACCACTCTAATCGCCGATACCCATGATACCCACCCCAGCCCCGAGGCTACTGCGCTTCGCACGAGGGTCGCGAGTCATCGTACATTTACTGGGTGGCCTGGTCTGGGTTTTGGTCGCTTTTCCATTTCTTTCGGACGAACGACGCCGCGATATACGAACACGGTGGTCGCATGAGCTGCTCCGTTATTTCGGCTTCACGCTAAAAATCGATGGCGCGTTACCCGCGCACCCGGGGCTGATTGCGGCGAATCACGTGAGCTGGATCGATATTTTTGCCATCAACGCGCTGACGCCCGTGTCCTTCGTTTCCAAGGACGATGTCCTTCACTGGCCGATCATCGGCATGCTGGCACGACACAATGAAACCATCTTCTTGCAGCGGGGCAGTCGCGGCCACGCACATACTATCGGCAAGGATATGGCTCATCGACTTCAGCATGGCAGTTGGCTGGCGGTGTTTCCGGAGGGAACGACCACCGATGGTACGCATCTGCATCCATTTCATGCCGCCTTGCTCCAACCGGCGATTGACGCAGGGGTTCCTGTAACCCCGGTGGCGCTCCGCTATGAAGACCCGTCAGGCAACCAGTCGATGCTCCCGGCCTATACCGGCGACACCTCGCTGTGGAAAAGCTTCTGCTTGATTCTGTCGGCCCGGCACCTGGTCGTTCGACTGACCATTGGTCAACCCGTGCAGATCGAACCCGGAACGGGTAACCAAGGTCGTAAACAGCTGGCACATACCTTACAACACGAGATCAGCCAAGCGCTTTACACCTGATCGCCCAAACCTGACTGGCGACTCAGTTCGCGCAGCTTGACGTATTTCATAAAGCTGTTCTGGCAGCCAATAACAATGTGTACGAAACCCGGTAAGCCATCCCGCCAGCCACCGCGTACCAGCCAAAATTTTAAAAACCGGATTATGGGCGATAGCACGATCCGCGCCAACGGTGCTTGCTCGCCACGTGCCAGCGCCCGCTGTGCAGCCAGTGTGGTGTACCGATTCTGTTTATCGAGATATGCCTTGATGTCATCGGCACTGTAATGCAAGAGGTCGCCTTCTAGTGTCCGTGGTGCCTGATCGGACAATACGTGCTCATGCACGATGTCGTCTGACCAGCGAGCACTATCTCGCCTAAATAGCCGCGTATTGTAATCGGGATAGCCTTCGCCATGCTTGAGCGGACGACCCATAAACACATTGCAGCGGGCAAAGCGATAGACCGGGTGATCCGGAACATCGTTGCCAAAAGCACTCAGGATACTGCGCGCCAAATCGGGTGACAGCGCTTCGTCGGCATCCAGGCACAGCACCCAATCGTTACGCGCCAGGCTGACCGCATGGGCTTTCTGCGGGCCAAAACCGACCCAAGCGTGTTGCTCGAAGCGGGCGCCGAACTCGGCCGCGATACTGGCCGTTTGGTCGGTGCTGCCAGAGTCCACCAGAATGATCTCATCGGCGAACGGTACCGAGGCCAGCACGTCTCGCAAACGGACGCCGGCATTGAGGGTAATCAGAACAAGTGAGAGGGGTAGTTTCCGAGACATGGGGTCGAATGAGGCCTACTGCGGGCGGCTATAATGAACCAATGTTCCGAGATTATCACTAATGCTGCCCAAGCTATCTAACCCACCTCGTTTTCTCTTGATGAAAACGTCATCGCTGGGCGATGTACTACACAATCTCGCGGTGGTCAGCGATCTGCGCCGTGTCTTTCCCGGCGCCGCAATTGATTGGTGTGTCGAAGCGCCCTTTGCCGAAATCCCTGCCTGGCATGCCGGTGTTCGCCGAGTGATTCCGGTGGCTATTCGCCGCTGGCGAAAATCGCTGTTCAACCGTGACTCCTGGGCCGAAATCAGTCACGCGATGGCATTACTGCGAACGGAACGGTACAACGCGATCATCGACACGCAGGGTCTGGTCCGCAGCGTTTTGTTGGCGCAACTGGCCCATGGCCCGGTCTATGGCCAAAACCGCCACGAGGCACGCGAGGCGCTTTCGGGGCTCTTGGTCACGCATCCCCTCAACGTCCCCTATTCATTACATGCAGTGGACCGTTATCGCATGATTGCTGCCACGGCGCTTGGCTATGAGGACCGTCTGCCCGCGTTGCCATTGGACTTCGGCCTGCAAGACCGGTTTCCGCGCCAACCGGGCAACGAGGTGTTTCTGTTCACAAACACCAGCCGTGACAAAAAACTCTGGCCAGAAGATCACTGGATAGATG
>JBDQLO010000106.1:0-4320 GCA_040262735.1 Fluviibacter sp. | reverse complement strand
TCTTCGAGCGCTGCTAATTCGGTAGCACTCAGTGAAAACCGCCCCATTCTTAGGAAGGGGCGGTTTTTTTATGCTTTGGTTTCCTGCAGTAGCCGACGTAGTAGGGTGAGGCGTATCGCCGTAGCAGATTCTGCCGTAACCGCCGCTTGTAACGCGCAGCCCGGATCCTGATCGTGCCGACAGTCTCGAAAGCGGCAATCCCCCAGGTGCGGACGAAACTCCGGAAACGCCAGCAGGACTTGTTCGTCGCTCAGATGCGACAACCCGAAGACCTGCAGGCCGGGGACGTCAACGATCGTGGTGTCAGCATCCAGTTGATAGGCCTGCACGGTGGTGGTGGTGTGACGCCCCGTATCCAGAAAATGCGAAATCTCACCGATTGTGGCTCTGGCGTCGGGCACCAACGCATTAATCAGTGATGATTTACCCATGCCTGATTGGCCGGTTAATGCAATGGTTTGATGCCCCAGCCGCTGCCTGAGTGGCTCGATGCCCGTGCCACTGCGGGTGGACGTTTCGAGGATGGGAATACCGATGGCCGCGAAGGGTGCCAGCAGGGTTTGTGCGCGCGGCAAGCGGTCGGCCAGGTCGCTCTTGTTGAGAACGATGGCGAAATCGATTTCATCGGCGGCACAGGCGATCTGAACACGCGATAGTAGTTCGGGGTCAAACGAGGGCTCGGTGGCGACCACAAACCAGACCTGATCGACATTAGCCGCAATCGCCTTTTCCTTGAACTGATCAGAACGTTTGAAGAGATTACGGCGCGTCTCGATATCGTCGATCACGGCTTGCGGCTGGCTCATGTCGCCGGAGTTGCCCAGATCGGTGAGGTGCACGATGTCGTTGACCGCGACGTCGCGTTTTTTGCCGCGGGCAATGCAGTGCCATAGTTTGTCCTGCGCATCACGCGCCACATAATGCCGACCATGGCTGGCAATGATCCGAGCGCTGAAGCGGGCCGCTTGGTTCATGGTTTAACGGTTGGTCGACTCAAGATGGGCAATACGCAGTGCGGCGGGTGGGTGCGAATCATGAAACAGCGAATACAGGCTGTCCGGGGTGAGGGTTGCTGCATTCTCACGGTACATCATCACCAGCGCGTTGATCAATTCGCGCGCCTGGCTGGATTGGGCAGCGTACGCATCGGCCTCATATTCGTGCTTCCGTGACAGGGCATTGCTCATGGGCGTGAGGGGTAACAGACAGAGGGGCATGACCAGACTGAAGAGCGCGAGCGCAGTGGCAGGGGTGGCGTAAGTCACACCCAGATCCTGGTAAAACCAGGGCGCATGGAGTAATTGGAACAGCGCCCAGAGCAAGGCCATGGAAATGATTGCCATGGTCAGCAAACGCTTCGGTAGGTGCTGGCGTTTGTAATGGCCGATTTCATGCGCTAAGACCGCTTCGAGTTGATCGGGCGTCAGTTGCTCGATCAGCGTATCGAACAGCACGATACGGCGATGGCGACCAAAGCCCGTGAAATAGGCGTTGGCATGGGCCGAACGGCGTGAGCCATCCATGACAAAGAGTCCACTTGCCGCGAACTGGCAGCGCTGGAGCAGGGCATCCAGCTTGGCTTTATGTGCGGAGTCGGGCATGGGGGTAAATTTGTTGAAAAGCGGCGCGATGAGCACCGGGTATAGGAACAGGAGTAAGGCGTTGAAACTCATCCAGGCCAGCCAGGCCCAGATCCAAGTATTCGGACCCGAGTCCTGCAATAGCCAGATCAGCAGAGAAACGATCGGTAAGGCAATCAGGCTACCGACCAGGGTGCTTCGCATCAGGTCGGTGATAAAGAGCACCGGCGTCATCCGGTTGAAACCAAAGCGCGCTTCGATCACGAATTGGCGATAAATGGCAAAGGGCAAATCAATGATGCCGGAAACGATGCCCAAGCTGGCCAGAAAGACTAGCCCTGTGAGGATCAGTGAATCAGCCGGTGTCAGATCCAGTGCCAAGCTATAGAGCAGATTGATGCCACCCCCCAGAGTAAGTAGCAGCAACCAAGCCGTTTCAACCAGCAACAGCATCTGGGCAAGCCGCATTTTGGCCACGGTATAGTCCGCCGCCTTCTGATGATCTGCTAGACCAATCGCGGTAGAAAATGCGTCAGGCACCCGATTGCGATGCAGTTGTACCGCGGCAGTTTGCCGCCGACATAACCATAGCCGGATGATGAGGTTGCAGAGCACGAGTGCCAGGAAAGCGAAAGTGATATCGGGCATCGGAAAAGTAACTTGTGACACAATGCCGAATCTTATCGCGAGTAAACGTTCTTAAGGTAATCACGCATGACAATCGATCAACGCCGTCTGGTCTGGCTAGATATGGAAATGACCGGTCTGGATCCGGATTCGGACACCATTCTGGAACTGGCGATGGTGGTGACGGATGCCGATTTGAACGTGGTGGCGGAATCTCCATCGTGGGCCGTGCATCAGGCTGACGCCGTCCTCGCGCGGATGGATGACTGGAATACCAGAACGCACGGCGCTTCCGGGCTGACGCAACGCGTCCGGGAATCTGCCATGAATATGCGTGCCGTCGAGCTGGCGGCAATGGCATTCATGCAAGCCTGGGTGGGTAAGGGCGTAAGCCCCATGTGCGGCAACTCCATCTGCCAGGATCGCCGTTTCATGGCGCGTTACATGCCGGAGCTGACGACCTGGTTCCATTACCGCAATCTCGACGTGAGCACCCTCAAGGAGTTGTGTCGTCGCTGGCGGCCAGACTTGTCAGCACAAGTCAACAAAACGGGCGCGCATACGGCGCTGGCCGATATCCACGAGTCGATCGACGAGCTGCGCTTTTACCGCGGGAACTTCATCAAGGCTGATCAGGCTTAGCGCTGTCTGTGCGCCGGAAGAGCGTATAGCGCTCGGCGCGGTTGCCTCGGCGGTGACCGGACCAGACCTTGCTGACATTGTCCCAGCCGTTGGGTAGCCTGATTTCGTTCTGATGACCTGGGGCCTCCACCAATAGCCAGAGACAGCTTTTGCCAGCGCTCAGACCAGCGCGTGGCATTGTCCGCTGAAGTTGGAAGGAGAGTGCGGCACGCGCGTCATCATTGACCTTGTAAGAGGCAATGCAACCGGGTGTATCGAGTTGTTTGGCGATCTGGTTACCCAGGCCAGTAAAGCTCATGCCGTGATCAAGCCACGGCTGCCACAGGGCAACGACCAGTGCCCAGGTCAGGGTAACGCCGGTAAACCAATGCTGGATACCGCGAACGGGCGAGCGTGGAATGTTGCGCATGAGCACAAACCAGCCAATCGTAAGCAGAAAGGCGACGGCCGGCGCCAAGAGCGTTAGCGGGGTGCTAAAACCGGGTTCGAGGCGTGTCACGGTCTGTGCCAGTGCGGTGGGCCAGCCGAAATGCATCGCGGCCCAGCCCAGCCAGATAAAGCCAGCGGTAAGGGTAAACAGGGTCAGGGTAAAGGCGTCGAGCAGATTCGCAGCGCCACGGCGCAGATGCGTGACAGACGCCGTTGCCAGTAACAACAGCGGCATTAACAGCACCAGGCTCTTAGAAGGCCGTGCCGGAGTGGTGGCCACCTCGAGGAGAAACACCAGGATGAGGACGCCCAGTGGCATCAGGTTTTGACGATGCCAGAAGGTCAGACGCCGGCGCCAGAGCGTCCAGGCGGCGATGGGCCAGGTCGGCCAGCTGGTCCAGGCGACCAACTTGATGAAATTGAGCAACGATGTTGGTAAATCCTGAACGTCACGAACCGCAGTGATGGGCCAGATCGCCTTGAATAGGGCGTCTGCGAAGTTGCCAGTGCCGGGGTCACCGAACGCGGCGGCGTGAATGAACCACGACAACCCCAGCAGTAAACCGAGCAGCAGCGCCACCATCGTGTTAAGGCGGAGCCGTGGCTTGACCAGAAAAAGCCCCAGCAGCGTCATGACCAACGGCAGCGCAATCGGCAGTCCGCCGGCCAGGATGGTGACCCCCAGGCCCAGGGCCGTCAGAGGCGCACCGGGGGTGACGTTCTCGAAACAGAGTCGACTCGACCCCCAGAAGAAAATCGCGTAGCCCGCCATGATCGCCAGATCGGGCTGCGTTTCGTGCGCGGTGAGCATCAGACCCGGTGCGCCGAGCATCAGGAAGGGCAGGACGTGGGCCTCTTCAGCGCTGGAGAAGGTCTTGGCCGCTTGGAACATCGCGAAGAGGGCGGTGCTTACCCAGAACAGATTGCCGATGCGGGCGGCGTCGGGCAGATTCAGAAAAAAGCTGAAGGGCCAGGCGATCAGGGCGTTGACCCAGTAATACAGGGGCGATTGATCCCAGCTCTCGAGTTGAAAGGCGGGCAC
>JBDQLO010000105.1:0-4376 GCA_040262735.1 Fluviibacter sp. | reverse complement strand
CTTCGCGCATCGGTCTGTTGCTCGACATGACGCTGCGCGACATCGAGCGCGTGCTCTACTTCGAAGCCTTTGTCGTGGTCGATCCGGGCATGACCCCGCTGCAACGCGGCCAGATCATGACCGAAGACGATTACAACGCCAAGCTCGACGAGTTCGGTGACGACTTCGAAGCCATGATGGGCGCCGAAGGTATCCGCGAGATGCTGCGCACGCTGAATCTGGACCGTGAAGTTGAGAAGCTGCGTGAAGAACTCGCTGCCTCGGGCTCGGAAGCCAAGAGCAAGAAGCTGACCAAGCGCCTCAAAGTGCTGGAAGCATTCCAGCGCTCGGGCATCAAGCCGGAATGGATGATCCTCGAAGTACTGCCCGTCCTGCCGCCGGATCTGCGTCCGCTGGTGCCACTCGACGGCGGCCGCTTTGCAACCTCGGATCTGAACGATCTGTATCGCCGCGTCATCAACCGTAACAACCGCTTGAAGCGTCTGCTCGAACTGCGCGCACCGGACATCATCGTGCGGAACGAAAAGCGCATGCTGCAGGAAGCCGTCGACTCGCTGCTCGACAACGGCCGCCGCGGTAAGGCCATGACCGGCGCCAACAAGCGTCCGCTCAAATCGCTGGCCGACATGATCAAGGGCAAGGGCGGTCGCTTCCGTCAGAACCTGCTGGGTAAGCGCGTCGACTACTCGGGCCGTTCGGTCATCGTGGTGGGTCCGCAGCTCAAACTGCATCAGTGCGGTCTACCCAAGCTGATGGCCCTGGAGCTGTTCAAGCCCTTCATCTTCAATCGCCTCGAGCAAATGGGGCTGTCGACGACCATCAAGCAAGCCAAGAAGATGGTCGAAAACGAAGAGCCCATCGTTTGGGATATTCTCGAAGAAGTCATTCGCGAACACCCGGTCATGCTGAACCGTGCGCCGACGCTGCACCGTCTGGGCATTCAGGCCTTTGAACCGGTGCTGATCGAAGGTAAAGCCATTCAGTTGCATCCGCTGGTCTGTGCCGCGTTTAACGCCGACTTTGACGGTGACCAAATGGCGGTCCACGTACCGCTGTCGCTGGAAGCGCAGATGGAAGCTCGTACCCTGATGCTGGCTTCCAACAACGTGCTGTCTCCCGCCAACGGCCAGCCGATCATTGTGCCGTCGCAGGATATCGTGTTGGGTCTGTACTACGCCACCCGTGAGCGCATCAACGCCAAGGGTGAGGGGATGGTGCTGGCCGATGTCGCCGAAGTTGAACGCGCTGTTGCGCTGAAAGTGCTCGACCTGCACGCCAAGATCACGGTTCGCATCCGTGAATGGCAGCCGAAGGCATCGGGCGAAGGCTGGGAAGAAGTAACGAACCGTTACAACACCACCGCCGGTCGCGCGCTGCTGTCGCAGATTCTGCCGAAGGGTCTGCCGTTCAAGGCCATCGATAAGGCGCTCAAGAAGAAAGAAATCTCGAAGCTGATCGATGAATCATTCCGTCGTTGTGGCCTCAAAGAGACGGTCGTCTTTGCCGACAAGCTGATGCAAAACGGCTTCAAGCTGGCCACCCGTGCCGGCATCTCTTTTGCGTCTTGCGACATGCAGGTGCCGGCTGAAAAGACCGACATCCTGAATGCCGCGCGCGAAGAGATTAAAGAGATCGAATCGCAGTACACCAATGGTCTCGTGACTGTCGGCGAGCGTTACAACAAGGTCGTGGATATCTGGGGCCGCGCTGGCGACCAGGTGGCCAAGGTCATGATGGATCGTCTGGGTAAAGAAGACGTGGTGGATGCCGAAGGCAAAACCGTCAAGCAGGAATCGTTCAACTCCATCTACATGATGGCCGATTCGGGCGCCCGGGGCTCGGCTGCACAGATCAAGCAGCTGGCCGGTATGCGCGGCCTGATGGCCAAACCGGATGGTTCGATTATCGAAACACCGATCTACTCAAACTTCCGCGAAGGTCTAAACGTGCTCGAGTACTTTATCTCGACCCACGGCGCCCGTAAGGGTCTGGCCGATACCGCGCTGAAGACCGCCAACTCGGGTTACCTCACCCGTCGTCTGGTCGATGTGACGCAGGATCTGGTCATCATCGAAGACGACTGCGGTACCGAAAACGGTTTCGTGGTGCGTGCCCTCATCGAAGGCGGCGAAGTCATCGAGCCATTGCGCGACCGTATTCTGGGTCGCGTCACGGCCGCTGATGTGATTCATCCGGAAACGCAGGAAACCATCGTCGAAACCGGCACCATGCTCGACGAGGATCTGTGTGATCTGATCGACCAGGCCGGCGTGGACGAAGTCAAAGTCCGCACCCCGCTGACCTGTGACACCCGTTACGGCCTCTGTGCCAAGTGCTATGGTCGCGACCTGGGCCGCGGTTCTATGGTGAATGCCGGTGAAGCCGTGGGCGTGATCGCTGCGCAATCGATTGGTGAACCGGGTACCCAGCTCACCATGCGAACCTTCCACGTCGGTGGTGCCGCATCGCGTGCCGCTGTCGCTTCGCAAGTGGAAAACAAGAGCGCGGGTGTGGTGCGTTTCTCGGCGCTCATGCGCTATGTGACCAACGCCCGTGGTGAAAAGATCGTCATTACCCGTTCGGGCGAAGTGCTGATCACGACCGAACACGGCCAGGAGCGCGAGCGTCACAAGGTGCCGTACGGCGCCACCCTGATGGTCTCCGATGGCGACAACATCAAGGCCGGCACCAAGCTGGCTACCTGGGATCCGCATACCCGTCCGATCATTACTGAATACGCCGGTACGGCCCGCTTCGAACATGTCGAAGAAGGTCAAACAGTAGCCAAGCAGCTCGACGACGTGACCGGCCTGGCAACGCTGGTGGTCATTGATCCGAAGCGCGGTGGCAAGGCCCAGAACAAGGGACTACGTCCGCAGGTCAAGCTGCTCGATGACAACGGTCAGGAAATGCGCATTGCCGGTTCCGAGCATCCGGTGTCAATCGCCTTCCAGGTCGGTTCGATCATCAGCGTCACCGATGGCCAGAAGGTCGGCGTGGGTGATGTGCTGGCCCGTATGCCGCAGGAATCGGCGAAGACCCGGGATATTACCGGCGGTCTGCCGCGCGTGGCCGAGCTGTTCGAAGCCCGTACACCCAAAGACACTGGCATGCTGGCCGAAGTGACCGGTACGGTCTCGTTCGGTAAGGACACCAAGGGCAAGCAACGTCTGATCCTGACGGATCTTGAAGGTAATGACCACGAGTTCCTGATTCTGAAAGACAAGCACGTGCTGGTGCACGATGGCCAGGTCGTCAACAAGGGCGAGCTGATTGTCGACGGCGAACCGGATCCGCAAGACATCCTCCGTCTGAAGGGGGTCGAGGAGCTGGCCCGCTACATCACCGACGAAGTGCAGGACGTCTACCGTCTGCAAGGCGTGAAGATTAACGACAAGCACATCGAGGTGATCGTTCGCCAGATGCTGCGTCGTGTCCAGATCACCGATCCGGCGGATTCGTCGTACATCAAGGGCGAGCAGGTCGAGCGCTCGGAAGCCCTAATCACCAACGACAAGCTGCGCGAAGAAGGCAAGCGCGAGGCCGAGTTCGAGCCTGTGCTGCTGGGTATCACCAAGGCCTCGCTGTCGACTGACTCGTTCATCTCGGCCGCCTCGTTCCAGGAGACCACGCGTGTCCTGACCGAAGCCGCCATCATGGGCAAGCGCGACGATCTGCGCGGTCTCAAGGAAAACGTCATCGTCGGCCGCCTCATCCCGGCCGGTACCGGTCTGGCGCACCATGCCGCCCGCCGCAACCAGACGGCGGCTGCCGCCCTGGACGATGCGTTCGAGCCAATGGACGAGGTGGTGGTCGAGGAAATCGTGGCCGAAGCCCCGGCAGCCGATGCTGCCGAAGGCGACGCCGCCAACTGATTCAGTGAGGGGTGCTCCGGGGTTCCGGGGCGCCCATCCGGAGTCAACCCGGGTCGACAGGTTGACGGAAACGCCCGCGCTGCTTTATAATCGCGGGTTTCTCCGGCCAAGCCGCCCGGTTTTTGAGGGATGCACTGGCTTTCTTAGTGCGCTTCTTGAGCGTTTTCAACGTAATACCGGGGTCACCCAGCAGGGTGTGCCGCATTAATCGTAGCAAGTTGGGTGGTTCTACCACCCTGATTTATAGGGATTTTTAGATATGCCAACCATTAATCAGCTCGTGCGTAAGCCGCGCGTCAAGGTTGAGACCAAGAACAAGGTTCCGGCGCTTGAAGCTTGCCCGCAGAAACGTGGCGTTTGCACCCGCGTTTACACCACGACGCCTAAAAAGCCGAACTCTGCACTGCGTAAGGTCTGCAAGGTTCGCCTGACCAACGGTTTCGAGGTGATCTCGTACATCGGCGGTGAAGGCCACAACCTGCAGGAGCACTCCGTGGTTCT
>JBDQLO010000104.1:0-4378 GCA_040262735.1 Fluviibacter sp. | reverse complement strand
TGAACTCACCGATGGGCAACCGGCCGATGTGCTGTTCATTGGCCAGAAGACCAAGCCGCTGACGCGCCAGGGCTTCTGGCAGATCATCAAACGTTATGGCGTTAAAGCCGGGATTCCCCGCGAACGCTTATCACCGCATGTGCTGCGTCATGCCTTTGCAACCCACCTGATCAACCACGGTGCCGATTTACGCGTGGTGCAACTATTGCTCGGCCACGCCAGTATTACAACGACGCAGATTTATACCCACGTGGCGCGCGAGCGATTGAAATCCCTGCACGAGAAACACCACCCCAGAGCTTAGGCAGATCGTTCAATGACCACGCCAACCCGCGCCACACCCGGCATCATGCCCAGCTTGGCCACGGACACCTGTACCCACTGTGCGCCAAAATCTTCCAGCAATAGTGTGGCCACAAATTCGGCCAGCTTTTCCAGTAAGAGAAAATGTTTTTCGGCCAATACAAACCTTAGCCGGCTTACCACCTCGGCGTAATCGATCGTATCGTGAATGTCATCGCTGGCGCCTGCCGTTGCCGTTGAGTGACCGATCTTGAGATCAATCACGACTGGCTGCGGCACAATCCGTTCACGCGGGTAGATGCCGATCAGAGTTTCAACGCGAAGCGCTTCGATGAAGATGATGTCCATGGCACAGAAATCGTTTGACGGGCGCACGCTACAATACGCACGCTGCGGCCGCATTGTAGCTGAGACACACGCCTACTGAACGACAGGACCGTTATGACGCCCGATTTGTTCGCACAGATCCTCCCCATCCCGGAAACCGGCAGCCCCCTCTTTGTCGCGGCCGCGATTGCCGCCTATTTGATCGGTAGCATTCCTTTTGCCGTGGTGGTATCTAAAGTATTCGGACTGGCCGACCCCCGATCGTTTGGCTCGGGCAATCCCGGCGCCACCAACGTGCTGCGCACCGGCAACAAGCTCGCTGCTTTTTTAACCCTTTTGGGTGATGCGGCCAAAGGTGCCATTGCCATCGGCGTGGCTCTATTTTTGGGCGTGCCTGCCGACTTGC
The DNA here is from genome assembly GCA_040262735.1 of Fluviibacter sp. Taxonomy (GTDB): domain Bacteria; phylum Pseudomonadota; class Gammaproteobacteria; order Burkholderiales; family Rhodocyclaceae; genus Fluviibacter. The sequence goes on along the minus strand of JBDQLO010000104.1, from coordinate 3,342 downwards.
TTGGCTGGATCGGCTTTGTCGCTTTCCTGGGGCACGTCTTCCCGGTGACCTTGGGCTTCAAGGGTGGCAAGGGGGTTTCGACGTCGGCCGGGGTTCTACTGGCGCTTTACTGGCCACTGGGCCTGGCAACGCTGGCGACCTGGGTGTTGATGGCCATCACCCTGCGCTATTCATCGCTTTCGGCCATCACCGCCGCACTACTGGCGCCCGCATACGCCGTGTTCATGGGTTTGCCCACCCCGGTGGTCGTACCGATCACGCTGATGGTCGCCGTTTTATTAATCAAGCATGCTGGCAATCTGCGCCGCCTGCTGGCGGGCCAGGAAAGCAAAATCGGCAGCAAGAAAAAGGGCTGAGCGCCCGGTCTTAGGCCTCCATCAGCGACCAGCGCGGTTTCACTGAGAAGGCGCCAGCCGTTTTGGGCGCCCCACCAGACGTCAACCGCAGCAAACCGGCTAGCGCAATCATCGCGCCATTATCGGTGCAGAGGCTCAGTTCAGGAAAAAACACGTCGGCCTTGCGCCGCTTGCACGCAGTCATTAGGGTCTCACGCAGATGACGATTCGCACCCACCCCGCCGGCCACCACCAGACGCGATAGCCCGGTTTGCTTGAGTGCCTGCACGCACTTGGCGACCAGCACATCGGTAATCGATGCCTGCACGGCGGCAGCCAGTGCAGCGCGCCCGGCATCACTCAGCCCGCCTTCGGCCTCGGCCGCCTTCACGCGGGTGAGTACCGCTGTTTTCAAACCAGCGAAGCTGAATTCGAGATCGCCGGAATGCAGCATGGGGCGTGGCAGCTTGATCTCGGCCACGAGCGCCGGATCGGCGGTTTCAGCCAGCTGGGCCAACGCCGGGCCACCCGGATAGCCGAGCCCCAGCAGCTTGGCGGTTTTATCGAAGGCCTCGCCCGCAGCATCGTCCAGGGTTTCGCCGAGTAATTCGTACGCGCCGACACCCGTCACTTGCATGAGCTGCGTGTGCCCACCCGAAACCAGCAGGGCCACAAAAGGAAACTGCGGCGGTTCAGCCGACAGCAACGGAGATAATAAATGGCCTTCCAGATGGTGAACCGGTAGCACCGGCTTATTGAGCGCAAAGGCCAAGGATTCGGCAAAGGCGCTCCCCACCAGTAGGGCACCCGCCAAACCGGGGCCCGCCGTATAGGCAATGGCATCAATATCGGCCAATTCGATCCTGGCTGCGGCCAAAGTCTGGCGAAGCAAGGGGACGACCCGGCGGATATGGTCGCGAGAGGCCAATTCCGGCACCACGCCGCCGTAAGCGGCATGCATGGCTACCTGCGTATGCAGTGCCTGCCCCAGCAGAATGGGGGCGCCGGTTTGCGTATTCAGGGTCACCACCGCTACGCCGGTTTCATCGCACGACGACTCTACCCCCAGGACCAGCGGGGCACGGGAGTGGTATGAAGCGTTTAACTCAGGGACGGTCATGGGTCATTATTGTAGCGACCGCACGTCGGCGCGACACGCCAGTTGGCTGAAAGCTCAGGAATATTTTGATATTTCCGGTTTATGTCGTAAAATTGCAAGTTCTAAAGATTTCATCCCTGCTCCGGCGTACCTGTCGAGGCAGCATTAAACCGATTGGAGTTGTTGAATGCCCAGCGTTCGCGTTAAGGAAAACGAGCCGTTCGAAGTCGCCATGCGCCGCTTCAAGCGCACTGTCGAAAAAACCGGTCTGCTGACCGAGCTGCGTGCCCGTGAGTTCTACGAAAAGCCGACGGCTGAGCGCAAGCGCAAGCTGGCTGCTGCTGTAAAACGCCTGCACAAGCGTCTGCGCAGCCAACAGCTGCCGCGCAAGATGTATTAATCGCCGCCTAGCGCCGATTCTTGAAAGCCGCCGGCCTCCGGCGGCTTTTGCCGTTTTATCAGCCACGGTTTTTTAACGTGGCGCCATACCCTTACAGCGAGCAGAACCATGACGACCAGCCTCAAAGACCGCATCACCGAAGACATGAAAAGCGCCATGAAGGCGCGTGAAAGCGAACGGCTTTCGGCCATTCGCCTGCTGCTGGCCGCGATCAAACAACGCGAAGTCGATGAGCGCATCACGCTGGATGACGCCGCCGTTGCCGCCGTGGTCGATAAGCTGATCAAACAGCGCCGCGATAGCATTCACCAATACGAGCAAGCCGGTCGAGATGATCTGGCTGCGGCTGAGCGTGCCGAAATTGACGTGCTGACGCCCTATCTGCCTGCGCAGCTATCGGCCGACGCGGTGGCTGCCGCCGTAAAAGCCGCCATCGCCCAGACGGGTGCCGCCAGTGCCGCCGACATGGGCAAGGTGATGGGTCTGCTCAAGCCGCAACTCGCCGGCAAGACAGATCTGTCCGCCGTATCGCAACAGGTGAAAGCCGCGCTACAAGGCTAAGCGTTCCTTCCAATAGCCACCTAGACGCGACCATGATTCCGGAGTCTTTCATTCAGGAGCTTCTGGCACGGATCGATATCGTCGAGATCATCGACCGCGTGGTGCCGCTCAAGAAAGCGGGCGCCAACTACGCGGCCTGCTGTCCGTTTCACAAAGAAAAGTCGCCCTCATTTACGGTGAGTCCGGCGAAGCAGTTTTATCATTGCTTTGGCTGTGGTGCGCACGGTACCGCCATCGGCTTTTTGATGGAGCATCAGGGGCTGAGCTTTCCCGATGCGATTGAAGATCTGGCGCGACATTGCGGACTCACCGTGCCGCAGGAAAATAATGACCGTGTCTTGCGTAAACCGGCAGCCGACAGTGCCGAGGGGCCATCGCTACTCGATGTCATGCTGACGGCGCACAAGTACTATCGGGACGAACTGAAGAAATCGCCCCGCGCCATCGCCTATCTCAAGGGTCGCGGGCTCACCGGCGAAATCGCCGCCCGCTTCGGTATCGGCTATGCACCGGATGGGTGGCAAAATCTGCGCGCCGTTTTTGCGGACTATGACAACGCCAGTTTCCAGGCGTTGATCAAAGATGGTCTCGTCATCGAGAACGAGCAGAAGCGTCGTTATGACCGCTTTCGTGATCGCGTGATGTTCCCGATTCTCGATCAGAAGGGCCAAGTCATTGCATTCGGCGGCCGGATTCTGGATCAGGGCGAACCTAAATACCTGAACTCGCCCGAAACACCCCTCTTCGAAAAGGGGCGCGAAGTCTTCGGGCTCCCTCAAGCGCGCGAAGCATGCCGCCAGACCGATACGGTGATCGTCGTCGAAGGTTACATGGACGTTGTCGCCTTGGCTCAACACGGCATCGGCAACGCCGTTGCCACCCTGGGGACTGCCACCACGACCACCCACGTACGCAAGTTGCTGCGCATGGTTGACCGGGTCGTCTTC
>JBDQLO010000103.1:0-4410 GCA_040262735.1 Fluviibacter sp. | reverse complement strand
GCGGCGCTGCAAGAGGGAATTAGTGCCGCCGGCGTCGACGCGATTGATGTTGGATGCGTACCAACGCCCGTGACCTACTTCGCCGGCTTCCAGCTCGAAACCTATTCCTGCGTCTCGGTCACCGGCAGTCACAACCCGCCGGACTATAACGGTCTCAAAATGGTGATCGCTGGCGATACACTATCGGGCGATGCCATTCAGGCACTCAAACAGCGGATCGAAACCGGCAATCTGCATTGGGCCGACCAACCGGGCAACCTGCGAACCGCCGATGTAAAAACCGCCTATCTGGATCGCATCGTTGGCGATGTCCAACTCGCCCGGCCGATGACCATTGCCATCGACTGCGGCAATGGTGTCGCTGGCGAACTGGCACCCGAACTCTTCCGTCGCATGGGCTGCAAGGTCATCCCCCTGTTTTGCGAGATCGACGGCACATTCCCGAACCATCACCCTGATCCCTCCAAACCGGAAAACCTCAGGGATCTGATTGCCGAACTGAAGATGCGCGACGCCGAGATCGGTTTGGCCTTTGATGGTGACGGAGACCGGCTTGGGGTCGTGACCAAAGATGGCGAAATTATCTTCCCGGATCGCCAGATGATGCTGTTTGCCAAGGACGTACTCGCGCGCTGCCCGGGTGCGCCCATTATTTTCGATGTAAAGTGCTCACGCTTGCTCGGTGACACCATTCGCGCTGCCGGCGGTCAACCACTCATGTGGAAGACCGGGCATGCGCTCATCAAAGCCAAGCTCAAAGAAACTGGTGCCCCTCTGGCCGGCGAAATGAGCGGTCATGTCTTCTTCAAGGAGCGCTGGTTCGGTTTCGACGACGGCCTGTATACGGGCGCGCGTCTTCTGGAAATTCTGTCTCGTTCGCCAGACGCCAACCCGATTCTCAAAACCCTGCCCAACAGCCAGAGTACGCCCGAACTCAATATCGCCATGAAAGAAGGCGAACCGCACGCCCTGATGGCCGAATTGGCCATCGCACCCGATTTCCCGGGTGCGCGTGACGTCATCACGATCGATGGTTTGCGTGTGGAATATGCCGACGGTTTTGGTCTCGCCCGACCATCGAACACCACCCCCGTGGTCGTACTTCGCTTCGAGGCCGATACGCCCGAAGCGCTTGCCCGCATCCAGGGTGAATTCCGCCGCGTATTTACCCAGGCGCGTCCGGGCTTGAGCCTACCATTTTAATATTGACCGGAGACCTCTGTTGCGTCGGCGTTATTTACCACTGAGGCTGCGACGGTTATAGTCTTTATCACCGGGCATGATGTAACGCCCGATGCCGAACAAGCCACCCTGGGCACCTTCCGGACGGCGATTGTTCTCGGGAAACTGATCCGCCACTTTTTTGGCCTCGACCGCCTTGTTGGTGTCGACAAATTCCCACCGGCCATTCGGAAACAGCAGCACATCCTCGCCAGCGGCTGTCTTCGCCGAAACAGGGGTGCGATCCGGCGTAGCCACATCCGAGCTTGCAGCAAACGAACTGGTCACGGCGCCGCAAAGCGCCATCACCAGCATCAACCTTTGAAGATGACGGCTCATCGCTCGGCGACCCAGACGGGCACCGAGGCCAGCGCCATCGCCAGGTTACCCGGCTGGGTTCCGCCTGCCTGCGCCATATCCGGGCGGCCGCCGCCCTTGCCGCCGACTTGCGCCGCCACGTGGTTGACGAGTTCGCCGGCCTTGAATCGACCCACGAGATCCGGGGTCACGCCAGCGATGACCGAGACTTTGTCGCCTTCGGCGACGCCCAGCACGATGATGCCCGACTTCAGCTGATCCTTGAGTTGATCCAGCGTTTCACGCAGACCCGCACCGGTCACGCCATCGAGTTTGACCGATAACACGGTCACGCCATTGACCTGTTCAGCCTTGCTGGCCAGATCACCGCCCTGCGCGGCCGCCAGCCTGGACTGCAGGCGATGGATTTCTTTTTCCTGTGTCTTCTGGCTTTCGATCATGGCATTGACCCGCGTTGGGAGTTCGGCGGGTTTGCACTTGACCAGGCCAGCCACTTCATTGAGCGCCTGACGGCGGAACTGAACGGCGGCCAACGCATAGTCCCCTGTCAGCGCTTCGACCCGGCGCACACCGGCGGCCACGCCTGACTCGGACAGAATCGTGAACAGGCCAATATCCCCGGTGCGTGACACGTGCGTGCCACCGCAGAGTTCGCGCGAAGTACCAATATCCAGGACTCGTACCTTATCGCCGTACTTTTCACCGAACAGCATCATCGCACCGAGCTTCTGGGCATCTTCAATCGCCATCTCGCGGGCTTCGGTCGGCAGGTTACGCATGATCTCGCGATTCACCAGATCCTCTACCGCGCAAATCTGCTCCAGTGTCATCGGCGCATTGTGCGCGAAGTCGAAACGGGTCTTTTCCGGATCGACCAAAGAGCCTTTTTGCTGCACGTGGTCACCTAATACTTCACGCAGCGCTTTATGCATGAGGTGGGTCGCCGAATGATTACGCATGGTGCGCTCGCGATCGAGCACGTTAACCCGCGCATCGACGGTGTTGCCGACACTCAACGAACCCTGTCGCACAGTGCCATGATGGCCGAACACCTGCGCCTGAATTTTCTGCGTGTCCTCAACGAGAAATTCACCATGCACCGACGTCAGCACGCCGTCATCACCCACCTGGCCACCCGACTCGGCATAGAACGGTGTCTTGTCGAGCACGACCACCCCCGTCTCACCAGCCGCGAGGCTGTTGACAGCGACGCCATCTTTGTAGAGCGCAATGATGGTCGATTCGGCGGCCAGGAGTTCGTAGCCTTCGAATGTGGTTGCAGGGCCTTCGTACGACAGCGCTGCGCTCATCTGGAATTTACCCGCAGCACGCGCCTGCTCGCGCTGACGTGTCATGGCCGCATCGAACCCGGTTTCATCGACGTTAAGGTCACGCTCGCGGCAAACATCCGCCGTCAGATCGAGGGGGAAGCCATACGTGTCATGCAGCTTAAACGCCGTTTCACCATCTAATACGCCCCCTTTGGGCAAACCGGCCAACGCGGACTCGAGGATTTCCATGCCATGGGCGATGGTCTCGAAGAAACGCGCCTCTTCCAGCCGCAAAATATCGGTCACGCGCTGTTCCGCGCGGGCCAGCTCCGGATAAGCCTCGCCCATCTCGGCGACCAGCGCCGCCACCAGCGAATGAAAGAAGGGCGTGCGGGCGCCCAACTTATAGCCATGACGAATCGCACGACGCACAATCCGGCGCAGCACATAGCCACGACCTTCGTTACCTGGAATCACGCCGTCGACAATCAGAAACGCGCAGGCGCGAATGTGGTCGGCAATCACTTTGAGCGACGCGGCATCGATCGTCGCCTCGCCGCCGGCGATGTGCACGGCCTTCTGAGCCGCAGTGATCAGGCTCTGGAACAGATCGATCTCGTAATTGCTGTGCACGTGTTGCAGTACGGCGGCGATACGCTCCAGACCCATACCGGTATCGACACAGGGGCGCGGCAGCGGGTGCAGAACACCGTTTTCGTCGCGGTTGTACTGCATGAAGACCAGGTTCCAGATTTCGATGTACCGGTCACCATCCTCTTCCGGTGACCCTGGCGGACCGCCCCAGATATCCGGACCATGGTCATAAAAAATCTCGGTACACGGACCGCACGGACCCGTATCGGCCATTTGCCAGAAATTGTCTGATGCATAACGTGCACCTTTGTTGTCGCCGATACGGATGATGCGTTCGGCCGGCACACCGACCTCTTTCGACCAGATGTCGTAGGCTTCGTCATCTTCCTGATACACCGTGACCCACAGCTTGTCTTGCGGCAGGCCGTAAACTCCGGTCAGCAGCTCCCAGGCAAACTGGATCGCGTCACGCTTGAAATAATCGCCGAAACTGAAGTTACCCAGCATTTCAAAGAAGGTATGGTGGCGCGCGGTATAGCCGACGTTTTCCAGATCGTTGTGTTTGCCCCCCGCCCGAACACTGCGCTGAGACGACGTTGCGCGCGTGTAGGGACGTTTATCCTGCCCGAGAAACACATCTTTAAACTGCACCATCCCCGAATTGGTAAAGAGCAAAGTCGGATCATTGCCCGGCACCAGTGAACTGGAGGGCACAATGGTGTGACCTTTCGATTCGAAGAAACGAAGAAACTTGTTCCGGATTTCGGCGCTTTTCATAACGGGGTGATCCTAGGACGGGTACTTTGGCAGATGAGGGGTGTTTGCGAATTACTTGCGCTTTTTGGTCGTTGTGACGGTCGGCAGGGGCTGATAAACCGCCTGGCCACGTGCCACCGCGTTATCGAGCGCGCTCTTTGCCGACTTCTTACCCATGAACACGGCGTCCATCTCTTCATTCACGATCTGGCGTAGTTTCGGGTTGAACGAAATCCAGCCGACATTGGCG
>JBDQLO010000102.1:0-4430 GCA_040262735.1 Fluviibacter sp. | reverse complement strand
GCCGTCTTTGGCCTTGGCACCGAACTCGGCAATCTTCATTTCGATTTCGGCGATGCTGAGCTGATCAGCGTTGCGAATGATCGGCACGACCAGACCGCGCGGCGAGCCGACAGCAATGCCGATATCGATAAAGCCGTGGTAAACGATGTCGTTTCCATCGACCGAGGCATTAAGGATCGGGAACTTCTGCAGGGCAGCGCAAGCCGCCTTGACAAAGAAGCCCATGAAGCCGAGGCGAACGCCATGTTGTTTTTCGAATTTCTCGGCGTACTGCTTGCGCAGCGCCATGACCGGGCCCATGTTGACTTCGTTGAACGTGGTCAGAATGGCGTTTTCGTTCTTGGATTGAATCAGGCGTTCGGCAATGCGGGCACGCAGGCGCGACATTGGCACACGCTGTTCGGCGCGATCACCCAGGGCGACCGGGGCAGCAGCGGCACCCGCAGCCTTGGGCTGTGCTGCAACGGCGTCTTCTTTGGTGACACGACCACCACGGCCGGAGCCGGCGACGTCACCCGCGGCGACACCCTTCTCTTCCAGAATCTTGCGGGCAGCCGGGCTGGCCGTACCGGCAGCAGCGGCCGGTGCTGACGCAGCCGGTGCGGCGGCGGGCGCGGGCGCTGATGCCGCCGGAGCAGGTGCGGCAGCCGCGGCGGGCGCCGATGCCGACGCTGTGGCCGAGGTATCAATCTGGGCGATCACCTCGCCAGAGACTACCGTCTCGCCATCGCCCTTGATGACCTTGACGATGACGCCTCCATCCGGGGCGGGCAATTCCAGCACCACCTTGTCGGTTTCAATGTCGATGAGGTTTTCATCGCGGGAAACGGCTTCGCCTTCTTTCTTGTGCCAGGACACCAGGGTGGCCTCGGCGACCGATTCAGACAGTTGCGGGACTTTGACGTCGATAATTGCCATTCTTCTCTCCACGGACTCTTATGGTTTTTTAATACTCGATCTTGCCCATTGCGGACTCGATCAGCGTTTTGTGTTGCTCATTGTGTTTGGCCAGATAGCCCACGGCCGGCGATGCAGCAGCCGGACGAGATACGAGGAGCAGGTGTTGTTTTGGACCCACCGAGCGGGCCAGGTGCTGACGGGAGGCAAACCAGTACCAGAAGCCCTGGTTACGCGGTTCTTCCTGAGCCCAGACAATCTCGGTGGCTTTCGGGAATTTCGCCAGTTCTGCCTTGAACGACTCTTCCGGGAACGGGTAGAGCTGTTCGATCCGGACGATGGCAATGTGATCCAGCTTTCGTTCACGACGGGCGTTGAGCAGATCGTAGTAGACCTTGCCCGAACACAGAATGACGCGCGTGACCTTGGCCGGATTCAGATCGTCGATCTCGCCGATCACACGCTGGAATTCGCCCTTGGCCAGATCGTCCAGCGAGCAGCTGGCGTCTTTGTTACGGAGTAGCGATTTCGGCGAGAAGATGACGAGCGGCTTGCGCTGCTTACGCACCATCTGGCGACGGAGTACATGATAAATCTGGCTGGCGTTCGACGGCATACAGACTTCCATGTTCATTTCGGCGCACAGCTGAATAAAACGCTCAGGACGTGCCGACGAGTGCTCCGGACCCTGGCCTTCGTAGCCATGCGGCAGCAGCATCACCAGTCCACAACCACGACCCCATTTGGTTTCACCCGAGGCGATGAACTGGTCGACGACGACCTGGGCACCGTTCACAAAATCGCCGAACTGGGCTTCCCAGATCACGAGTTGATTCGGCTCGGCGGTAGCGTAACCGTATTCGAAGGCGAGTACCGACTCTTCCGACAACACCGACTCGTAACACTGGAACGGGCCCTGACCTGCCTGGAGATGCGCCAGGGGCTGATAGCTGCCGGCATCCCAGCTTTCACGATTCTGATCGTGAATGGTGGCATGACGATGGAAGAAGGTGCCACGTCCCACGTCTTCGCCCGAGATCCGGATGCCGTAACCTTCCGCCAGCAATGTGGCGTAAGCCAGGTTTTCACCCATCCCCCAGTCGACCGGCAGCTTGCCTTCGGCCATGCCTTTACGGTCTTCGAGAATTTTCTTGACGCGCGAGTGCGGGACAAAACCCTCCGGCACTTCGGCCAGCTTGAGACCGAGGCGCTTGAGTTCTTTAACCGGTACCTTGGTGTTGCAGGTCTCGATGTACTGCTTGGTCATGAACGGACGCCAGTCTTGCGCGTTTTTACGCTTGTAGTCCGAAATGACCGGGTTGACCAGCAACTCGCCCCGGTCGAGATGCTCGCGGAAGCTCTTGATAATCCCATCGGGACCATCGGGCGGAACAACGCCAGCGGCAACCAACTGATCCGCGTAGAGCTTGCGTGTACCCGGATGTGCTTGCACCTTCTTGTACATGAGCGGCTGGGTGACCATCGGCTCATCCTGCTCGTTATGGCCGAGCTTACGGAAACAGAAGATGTCGATCACGACGTCTTTCTTGAAAGTCTGACGGTATTCGACAGCCAGACGCGTGACCAGCGCCACGGCTTCGGCGTCATCGCCGTTAACGTGGAAGATCGGGGAGTCCGACATCTTGAAAATGTCGGTGCAATAGAAACCCGAGCGGTAGTCGCGCGGATCGGAGGTGGTGAAACCAATCTGGTTGTTCACCACAATGTGAACCGTGCCGCCCGTGCCATAGCCGCGGGTCTGGGCAAAATTGAGCATCTCCTGATTACAGCCCTGACCGATGACCGCCGCATCACCGTGGATCAGGACCGGGATGATTTCATTTTTGCCGTTTTCACCGATACGAAACTGACGGGCGAAGACCGAACCCTCAACCACCGGGTTGACGATTTCCAGGTGTGACGGGTTGAAGGCCAGCGTCAGGTGCACCGGGCCTCCCGGGGTCGATACGTCCGACGAGTAACCCATGTGGTACTTCACGTCACCCGAACCGAGATCGACCTTCTTTTTGCCTTCAAATTCGTCGAACAGCATCGCAGGCTTTTTGCCCAGCGTGTTGACCAGAACGTTCAAGCGCCCACGGTGGGCCATACCGATCACGATTTCTTTGGCACCCATACCGCCAGCGACGCGAATCATTTCATCCATCGACAGGATCAGAGACTCGCCACCTTCCAGTGAAAAACGCTTCTGACCGACGTAACGGGTGTGCAGATAACGCTCCAGCGTTTCGGCGGCGGTGAGTCGCTCGAGGAAGCGCTTCTTTTCTTCTGCCGAATAGGCCGCCTGGCCACGATTTGGTTCAAGTCGCGCCTGCAGCCACTTCTTTTCGACCGTCGAGGTCATGTACATGTACTCAACGCCGATGTGATGACAGTAGGTCTGCTTCAGGGCATCGATGATCTGATTGAGCGGCGCACTTTGTCCCGAGCCGACTTTAAAGTCACCCGTGTCAAAGCTTTTCGACATATCGGCATCGGTCAGACCATAGGTCTTGGGATCCAGCTCAGGAACGGTTGGGCGCAGATCACGCTTGAGCGGATCCAGTTCAGCACGCACGTGGCCATTAAAGCGATAAGCGTTGATGAGGTTTTCAACCGCGAGATTCTTTTGTACATCGCCACCCGAGGCCGAGGCGGTTTGGCGAAAACCGCCGTTACGACCCGCCGCTTCGAACGCAGCAATCACTGGAGCATGCGCCACATCGCGCGGCGCGGCGCCCGGCTGGCGTGCCAACTCTTCGAAGTAACGCTGCCAGGATTCCGGCACATCGGCGGCGTTTTCCAGCCAGGCTTCATACAGTTCTTCCACGAACGGCGCGTTACCGCCGAACAGGTAAGAATTCTCGAATTGTTCCTTCATCATCTTGGTCACCGTATTCGGTTGATCGTTATGTGTGTTTGGGAATCTGTGATTCCCGTCCCCTAGTGAGTCGACGCAGCAACTTCTGATACGCCACGGGATAATGTTGCGACTGCACAAACCCCTGGTTGTGGAAAAGGGCGGCCAAGCCGCCCCTTCCACACGTACTAGCTTTGGTTAGCCACGCTTTTCGAGCGGCTTGACATCGCGGCGGGCAGCACCCGTGTAAAGCTGGCGCGGACGGCCGATCTTGTATTCCGGATCGGTGATCATCTCTTCCCACTGGGTCATCCAGCCCACGGTCCGCGCCAGGGCGAAGATACAGGTGAACATGTCGGTCGGAATACCCAGCGCCTTCTGCACGATACCCGAGTAGAAGTCGACGTTCGGATAGAGCTTCTTCTCGACGAAGTAAGGATCTTCCAGGGCAATTTTTTCCAGTTCCATGGCGAGCTTGAAGAGGCGGTCATTTTCCAGACCCAGCTCGGTCAGCACGTCGTAGCAGACCTTGCGCATCAGCTTGGCACGCGGGTCGAAGTTCTTGTAGACGCGGTGACCAAAGCCCATCAGCTTGAAGCTGTCGTTCTTGTCCTTGGCGCGGGCAATGAACTCCGGCACACGCGAGACGTCGCCAATTTCTTCCAGCATATTC
>JBDQLO010000101.1:0-4434 GCA_040262735.1 Fluviibacter sp. | reverse complement strand
TTTACCTGGTGCGCCACGCGATTCCGCTTTCTAACGCCCAGGAAGCAGGGTGGCTGGACCGAAAATCATCGGGCGATGCAGCCGGCGCGGCGTCGGTTCCGCGATCAGCTCAAAGCACGCGCCTGATCAGCTTTTCAAAAAGTAGATCACCGTCATGACGGTGCCGACACCGATGACCATGCGTTTTAACCAGATGGCTGGCAGGTAACGGGCGATGCGTGCGCCTGCAACGCCGCCCAGGGTCGCGGTGCACACCATCAGCAGCGTGTAGGGCCAGGTAATTGCCCCGGCGATAATGAACGTCAGCGCCGACACGGTGTAGGTCACCGCAGAAATCCAGTTCTTGAGCGCATTGATCTCCTGAATGTTTTCAATGCCCTGGATCGCCAGTGCGGCAAGCGTCAGAATGCCCTGGCCAGCCCCAAAGAAACCGCCATAGACCGTAACGATGAACTGGAAGAAGAGTCCGGCTTTGCTGTGCGGTTCGTCATCGGTCTGCTGGATGCCCATCCGGCTTTTGAATTTTACGACCAGACGACTGATCTGTTTGCTGAACGCAAAGAGCACCGTGGCAAGCAGCAAGAGCCATGGAATCAACTGGGTAAAGGCCTTGTTCGAGATTGCCAGAAGCAGCAGCCCGCCCAGCACACCGCCCAGGGCCGCAACCATGGTCAGCGCCACAACCCAATCCCGGTGTTTGGCCAGCTCCTGTCGGTAAACCCACGCGCTCGACAAGCTGGCGGGCCAGAGCGCGACGGTATTGCTGGCGTTGGCCATCACCGGCGGCACACCGGCCGCGAGCAGGGCCGGGAACGAAAAAAAGGTACCCCCACCCGCCAATGCGTTCATGCCGCCGGCCAGAAACGCGCCGCCAGCCACCAGTAAGAGCCCGATCGGATCGGCAAAAAAATCAGTCATGACTACCGTTCAAACACCCTAAAAAAACGGGGTCGCAGAGCGACCCCGAAAGCTCTACAGGGAGAGAGGATTACTTGCCGAGCTTCTTGCCAAACGCAAACTTGGCGTAGGCTTGCTCGGTGACGTTGAACCACTGGAATTCCAGGTTGCGGAACTGGCGCCACGGTTCGTAGATCTTCTTGAAGTCCGGGTTTTTCGCAGCCGTTTCTTCCAGTACTTCATTGGTGGCCTTGAACGATGCTTCCATGATCTCGTTCGAGAACGCGCTCAGTTTGGCGCCGCCCTTTTGCAGCTTGGCCAGTGCCGTCGGGTTGCGGAAATCGTACTCGGCCAGCATGCGCACGTTGGTTTCTGCGGCAGCCACTTCCAGAATCTGCTGGTAGTTCTTTGGCAGCTTGTCCCACTCTTTCTTGTTGATCATGACCGAGAACTGGGTTGACGGCTCCCACCAGGCCGGGAAGTAGTAATTCGGTGCCACTTTGTACAGACCCAGCTTTTCGTCATCGTGCGGACCGATCCACTCGGCGGCGTCGATGGTGCCCTTTTCGAGGGCTGCATAAATATCCCCCGCCGGAATCTGTTGCGGTACCGCGCCCAGCTTTTCAAGGACGCGACCGGCAAAACCGCCGACGCGCATTTTCAGGCCCTTGAAGTCGGCAACGGTCTTGATGGGCTTGCGGTACCAGCCGCCCATCTGGCAACCCGAGTTACCTGCAGCTAGCGCGACGATGTTGTACTGGGCATAGAAGTCAGCGAGCAGTTTTTGGCCCCCACCGTAGTACATCCAGGCATTCTGGGCACGCGCGGTCATACCGAAGGGCACCGAGCAGTCGAAAGCAAAGGCTTCGTTTTTGCCGAAGAAGTAATACGGTGCCGTGTGGCAGCACTCGATCGTGCCATCTTTAACCGCATCCATTACTTGCAGGGCTGGCACGATTTCGCCACCGGCAAACGAACGGATTTCGAAGTTGCCTTCGCTCAGTTCACCCACGCGTTTGCAGAAATCTTCACCACCGCCGTAAACGGTGTCGAGGGTTTTCGGGAAGCTCGAGGCCAGACGCCACTTGATCTTGGGGGTGGCCGCAATTGCTGGCGCCGCAGTGATCAGGGAAGTGGTGCCGGCAGCAGCGCCAATGCCGACATTTTTCAGAAACTTACGACGATCCATGGTGTGTCTCCTGAAGGGATTTATGATTTGAGCCTGATTACTTCTTCTCACCGGGCTCTTCGGTTGAGAACTTGAGATTGGGTGACGCATCATCGCCCGGGGCAGGGGCAGCATCGGGGTCGACTTCCAGCACGATTTCGGCCTGACTGTCATCAAACGCTTCTTTCTTCTCGACGGACACCAGGTCAGGAAAGGCAATAATCAGGGTCACCATGATGATCTGAATGATCACAAACGGTACGGCCCCCCAGTAGATCTGGCTGGTGGTGACTGGCTCCATCGATTTACCGGTGATCTTATCGATGTATTTTTTGCCCGGCGCAACGGAGCGCAGGTAGAACAGGGCGAAGCCAAAGGGCGGGTGCATGAACGAGGTCTGCATGTTCACCCCGAGCAACACACCGAACCAGATCAGGTCGATGCCCATCTTTTCGGCGACCGGGCCCACCAGCGGCACCAGAATAAACGCCAGTTCAAAAAAGTCGAGGAAGAAGGCCAGAACAAAGAAGAGAATATTGACGGCAATTAAAAAGCCCAGTTGTCCACCCGGCAGGGAAGTGAGCAGATGCTCGACCCAGAGGTCGCCGTTAACGCCGCGGAAAACGAGGCCAAAGACCGTGGCACCGACCAGAATGAAGAGTACGAACGACGACAGCTTGGCCGTCGAGTCCACCGCCTGTCGGACGAGACCCCAGTTAAGTTTCTTTTTCGACATGGCGAGCAGCACTGCACCGCTGGCGCCCATGGCCCCACCCTCCGTTGGTGTGGCAATGCCCAGGAAGATCGTGCCAAGCACCAGAAAGATCAGGAAGAGGGGAGGCACCAGCACAACCAGGACGCGAATCAGTAACTTGCTGCCAGTCAGAGTGCGGGCATTAAGCGGTAGTGCCGGCGCGCGGCTAGGCTTGATTAGCGCAATCAGCGCAACATAACCTACGTAAAGCCCCGTGAGTACCAGACCCGGAATCAAGGCACCGGCATACATGTCACCAACCGAGCGGCCCAGCTGGTCAGCCATGATGATGAGTACCAGTGAGGGTGGGATGATCTGAGCCAGCGTTCCCGAAGCAGCAATGACCCCCGAGGCCAGACGGCGGTCGTAGCCATAGCGCAGCATGATCGGTAAGGAGATCAGACCCATCGAGATCACGGAGGCGGCCACAACGCCAGTCGTGGCGGCAAGCAGGGCACCGACAAAGATCACAGCAAAAGCCAGGCCGCCGCGTACCGGGCCAAAGAGCTGGCCGATCGTATCCAGCAAATCTTCGGCCATACCGGAGCGTTCAAGGATCAGCCCCATGAAGGTAAAGAACGGAATCGCCAGCAGCGTGTCGTTGGCCATGATGCCAAAGACCCGGTTCGGTAACGCCTGCATAAAATCGGGGGTAAACATCCCCATGCCGATACCGAGTAGGCCGAATAAAAGACCATTGGCTGCCAGTGAGAAAGCAACCGGGTAGCCCGACAGCAGGAAGACGATGAGGCCGAGGAACATGATCGGCGCCATGTAGTCGCCGATGATTGGTGCAAGAAACTCTAGTGGCATTGGGGCATTCCTTATTTGTTGCCTGAGGTGGCTTCGGCGACTTCGACTGCGTCAGGGGTGGCACCATGACCCCCCCCTTTTTCGAATGCCTTGCCGTCGATCAGACCTTTCAGGAAGGCCACACGTTTAATCACTTCGGAAATACCCTGCAGCAACAACAGCGAAAACCCGATCGGGATGAGTAGTTTGGATGGCCAGACGATCAGACCGCCGGCGTTACTGGAGCTTTCACCGCTGGTGATCGAATCCCAGGCAAAGGGCACCGCCGACCAGAGGATCACAGTACACATGGGTATCAGGAACACCAGGCCACCGATAATGTCGATCCAGGCGTGAACGCGCGGTGAGAAGCGGCCGGTGACAACATCGATCCGGATGTGTTCGTTGCATTTGAGCGTCCAGGGGGCGCAGAGCAGGAAGGTGCCGGCGAAAAGATACCATTGCAACTCCAGCCAGGCATTCGAGCTGATACTGAAGCCATACCGGAAAAGTGCGTTAATCGTGCTGACCAGAACAGCAACCAGAATCAGCCAGGCGGCCGCCTTGCCGATTTTTTCATTGATGGCGTCAACCGCCCTCGAAAATGTTAGTAGTCCTTGCACCGAGTGCTCTCAATAAAATAACGTAGCGCCATAATTAACGAGTGAGGGTGACTCTGCAAGTTGCACTGCAAAATAATTCTGCACGTCTTAAATCGGGTTTTTTGGACACAACCCTTGCCGGTAGTGGTTTTTTGCGATGAGGTTGAGTCAAACAAACGATGGGCGGTGCAAAAGATTTCAGGTATAGCGTCGTTCAAGTA
>JBDQLO010000100.1:0-4453 GCA_040262735.1 Fluviibacter sp. | reverse complement strand
TTTACATAATATAAATTATGCGTCATTTTGATGGGTAGGCTCGGATCTAGAATGGCACAGGCGAATCAAAATACAGCCTTTCGCCGGTTAATGGATGCTCCAGGTCCAGGTGTGTCGCATGCAAGGTCATGCGCGGTGCCCGGACAAAAGTTTGGGGATCGGCGTATAAGGGATCACCCAGGATCGGATGACCCAGCGCCATCAGATGCATCCGGAGCTGATGGGAACGTCCGGTATAGGGCTCCAGATCGACGCGTGTCCAGTTGTCGCCAATATGGCGTTCCAGCACCCGATAATGGGTCAGCGACGGCTTGCCCGTCTCAAAGTCGATTTTCTGACGTGGGCGGTTTGGCCAATCGGCGATCAGCGGAAAATCGATGCTGCCTTCGTCATCAGGCATAACGCCGTTGACGATAGCGACGTAACGCTTGTTGACACGTCGTTCCCGAAAGGCCTTGCTCAGACCGCTACTCATCGCCTGGCCACGAGCCAGCATCATCAGACCCGAGGTTGGCTCGTCGAGCCGATGAACAACCACCGCATCCGGATACAGCGGCTTAAGTCGTGTGATGACGCTGTCCCATTTTTCCGGGCGGCGTCCGGGCTGCGAGAGCAAACCGGGCGGTTTGCAGATCACCAGCAAGGTGTCATCAAGAAAAAGAATCCGGGGCATGGGTTAATATGTGCAGATGATGGTTGATCAAAGAATGATGGGTTTGAGTCCGCGGATGTGTTATCTGCTGGTGATGCTGGGCGCTGCACTGGCGCTGGTTGCAGCGTTATATATGCAGTTCGGTCGCGGTTTGCAACCTTGTACGATGTGCATCATTCAGCGCTATGCCTTTGTTATTGCTGGTGTTTGTGCTTTATTCGCCTGGGTTTTGCCGTTTCGTTGGATCCGGGTCGTGCTAGTTGCACTGGGGATCGCCGGCGCCTTGATGGGTATCGGCGCAGCGATCCGCAATCTCTGGGTGATGGCGCACCCTGAAATCCTTTGCGGTCTGGACCCGGTCGAATTGTTCCTCAACGGTTTACCGACTGCGCAGTGGTTACCCGGTCTCTTTGTGGCATCCGGGCTGTGCAGCACCCCTATTCCGCCCCTGTTCGGTTTACCCCTCCCCGCCTGGTCTCTGCTCGGACTGATTGCTCTGGCGATCCTGTTCGGGTGCTCCCTGAGAAAGCGCTGAGCGATTGGTATTGCTGCCGGTGGGCGCGGGGTTCTGATCCCAGCCGCCCCCAAGCGCCTTGACCAGAAGTACGCTGGCATTGAGTCGTTGCTGGGCAATCAGGATGGATTTTTGCTGGTTGGCCAGCGCCTGGTTCACGGCAACCACCACATCGGTATAGCCCGCGATTCCGGCCTGATAACGGTTCAATGCAATCACCACCCCACGTTCGGCCAGGTTCGCCGCCTCATCCTGAACCGAGGCTTCTTTTTCCAGCACCCGTAACGCGGCCAGTTGCGTCTCTACTTCCTGTAAGGCCGTCAGCACGGTCTGGCGATAGGAAGCCACATTTTCATCGTAGACACCTCGCGCCTGCTCTACGTTGGCCGAGCGAGTCCCGAAGTCCAGCAACGTCAATGCAATGCTCGGCCCTACGCCCCAGAACAGAAAAGGGGCCGAGAACAGATTGGCGAAGCTGGTGCCGTAATAGCCCACGTTGTTACCGGGTAAACCGGAAGGGTTCAGCGTCAGGCTGGGAAAAAATGCCGCCATCTGGAAGCCGATCTGGGCATTGGCCATAGCCATGCGCCGTTCGGCGGCGGCGATGTCCGGTCGGCGTTCGAGCAGGTCGGCTGGCAGACCTGGCGGTACCCCCGGCACGCTGATGTTGGCCCGCCCCGGCAACTGGTTAAAAGCGACCGTGAAGCTGGAGGCGGGCTTGCCGATCAGGGTGGCAATAATCGCCTCCTGCGCGGCACGGTCTTTATCGACGTCGATCAATTGTGCCTCGACGCTCTTGTACTGCACTCCGGCATTGATCAGATCCTGGCGTGCTTTGACGCCCACTTCGAAGGCATTACGCGTAATCTCGACCGAACGCTTGTTCTGTTTGGTCGTGTTTTCAAACAGCACCTTGAGCGAGTCCAGCGAGCGAATCGTGAAATAGGATTGCGCCAATTGCACCTGCATCGACAGTTTGGCGTTCTCCAGATCGGCCACGCTCGCCACCAGGCTGGCATCTTTGGACTCCACATTTCGGCGCAGCTTACCCCAGACGTCCGAATCCCAGTTCACACCCAGCTGGAAATTCACCATATTGGTGAGTGCGCCATCGTTGAGCGTGCCGTCCGGGTTCACCAGATTACCCGTCCCGGTTCCCGAGCCCTGACGCCCTCCTTGCCCGGTAAAACCGATCGACGGATAGCGTGCCGCATTGGCCCCGCTGACCAGCGCCTGCGCCTGACGGACCCGGGCAACGTACAACGCCACATTCTGGTTGTTGATGATCACTTCCGACATCAGGCGATCGAGCACCGGGTCGCGATAGATCTTCCACCACTCCCCCTTGGACACATCGTCTTCGGGTGCCGCAATTTTCCACTCGGGGGTCGGTTTGAAAGTTTCGGTCATCGGTGCATCCGGACGCTTGTAATCCGGCCCGATATTGCAGCCGACCAGAGCAATCGCCGCAGTACAGACAGCGATGGTTAACCGATGTTTTTTCATGACCCTAACTTACCATTGTTCAAAATCTGCATCAAATCGACACGGGGTTGGCGGGAGAAACGGTCAAGCAAGAGATAGACCACCGGCGTCGTGTAGAGCGTCAGCAGCTGGCTCAGGATCAGACCACCGACAATCGCAATGCCGAGCGGTTGGCGTAATTCAGCCCCCTCCCCGTGCCCGATGGCGAGCGGGATGGCGCCAAATAGGGCGGCCAGCGTGGTCATCAGAATCGGGCGAAAGCGCAGCAGACAGGCCTGATGAATGGCATCTCTGGCCGATGCACCGGCACGCTGGGCGGTAATGGCAAAGTCGACCATCATGATGGCGTTCTTTTTGACAATGCCGATCAGGAGTATCACACCGATGAGCGCAATCACGCTGAACTCGACGCCAGTGGCCATGAGCGCCAGAAGCGCCCCCACCCCGGCCGAAGGCAACGTCGACAGAATGGTCAGCGGATGAATCAGGCTTTCATAGAGCATACCCAGAACGATATAGACTGCAATAATGGCGGCCAGAATCAGCAGCGGCTGCGTTTTCAAAGACTCCTGAAAGGCTTTGGCATTGCCGGCAAATTTGCCGCGTATCGACGACGGTACGCCCAGTCGGTACGTGACGTCAGCGACGGCAGCCGTGGCGTCGGACATCGAGGCACCGAGCGGCAAATTGAAAGAGATCGTCGCCGCAACAAAAGCCCCTTCGTGGTTCACCTGTAGCGGCGTCCGACTGGGTTCGATGGTGGCGAATTCCGCGAATGGGATCTGTTTACCGCTAGCGGGCGTCACAAAGATACGGCGCAGGCTGTCGGGTGATTCCGTAAACGTGGTCTCGGCATCCAGCACGACCCGGTACTGATTCATCGGGCGATAGATGGTCGATACCTGACGCTGCCCGAAGTAATTGTTGAGCGCGGCATCGATCATGCGCGGCGTCACGCCAAGCTGAAACGCCCGGTCGCGGTTGATGTTCAGGGTCATCTGCAAGCCCTTGTCTTGCTGATCCGTGTTCACGTCGGCCAGCATAGGTGACTTCATCATTTCGGCCCGGATTTTCGGTTCCCATTCTCTCAGGAGCTCCAGATCATCGCTCTGCAAGGTGTACTGAAACTGGGCATTGCTGGGGCGGCCACCGACACGCACATCCTGAATGGGCACCAGGAACAGGTTGGCGCCTGCCACGCTACCGAGCTTGGGGCGCAGACGGGCAACGATCTGATCGGCCGATGCCTTGCGCTCGCTCAAGGGCTTGAGCGACATGAACACAATGCCCGAATTACGCTGTGAACTTCCCGTAAAGCCAGAAACGTACTGTATCGAAGGGTCATCTTTGATGATGTTGACAAAGGTTTCCAGCTTGTCTTTCATCGCCGTAAAAGAAATGGACTGGTCTGCCTGGATAAAACCGACGATTCGACCATTGTCTTGCTGTGGGAAAAACCCTTTTGGAACAATCTTGTAAAGGTATATGTTGACGCAGATGGTTAACAAAAGTGCCGCCAGCGTCACGCGCTTGTGATCCAGCGCCCAGCCAATCGACAAGGCATAGCCCTGATAGGCCCGGTCAAATAGCTTCTGGGCAAAGCCCTTGAATCGGCCAACACCGCCGGCCACGGCACGCATCAGATCGATCAACCAGACCAGAACCCGGGCTGGCCATTTGGCCAGATTTTCGGCGCGGGCCCGCCAGCGATGATGCCATCGCGACCTCGGATCAATAGGATGGGCATGCTCCTTGAGCAGGATGTCGCACATCATGGGGGTGGCCGTGAGCGAGATCACCAT
>JBDQLO010000099.1:0-4470 GCA_040262735.1 Fluviibacter sp. | reverse complement strand
TCACTGACTCTGCGCGCGCAGAGGCTGCAGACTACTTCGGCGCAGGCACGATCCTGTTTACCACCGGTCCGAATGCCGGCTTGAAGGCGCTGGAGATCAAGAGCTTTGCGGCCGGCGTCATCACCACGTTTGAACCGTTCTACTACCTGCCGGCGGTAGGCAACACATACAGCATGGTGCGTGGCTGCCGCAAACGCCTGGCCGACTGCCAGGGCTACAGCAACGTCGTGAACTTCGGCGGCTTCTCGTACATCCCGACCGGCAGCACCTATTCCCAGGTTGGGCAGGGCGGCGCAGCATGACTGCCGATGACATCCTGACCGCGGCGCGGCAGTGCCTCGGCACGCCGTTTCGCCACCAAGGACGCATGCTCGCCTTCGGCCTGGACTGCGCTGGCGTTGCGATTCACGTCGCCCGCGAGATCGGCGCCGGGGTGATCGATGTCTCGGGGTACGGCCGCACGCCGGCAAACGGGCAGTTGGAGCGCTCGCTCGACAGCCAGCCATGCCTTGAGCGCGTCTTTCTCGACGACCGCAAGCCGGGCGACGTGTTGCTGATGCGGTTTGCTTCTGATCCACAGCACATCGCGATCTGCGCAGGCGAAACCATCATCCATGCCTACGAGGCAGCCGGCAAGTGTTGCGAACACCGGCTAAATGACCTGTGGGCGGCGCGCATCGTTCGCGTCTACCGCTTTCGTGGAGTCATCGCATGAGCAGCCCTGGGCAAATCGTCGGTGGTGTTGTCGGCGCCGTCGCCGGGTTCTTCCTGAGCGGCTTTAACCCGATGGGCGCGCTCTACGGCGCGCAGTTGGGAATGATGGCCGGCGGCGCCATCGACCCACCTAAGGGCCCGACCGTCGAAGGCCCGCGGCTGTCCGACCTCACCGTCCAGACCAGCAACTACGGCGCTTCGATTCCTCGCGTCTACGGCACGGCAGTACTTAACGGAAACGTCATCTGGCTGGAAGGCAACCGTCTGAAAGAGTCGGTGACCAAGACCAAGAGCGGTGGCAAGGGCGGCAGCAAAAGCAAGACGACCACCAGGAACTACAGCTACAGCGCAACGTTTGCGGTCGGGTTGTGCCAGGGTCCGATCGCCGGCGTGCGGCGCATCTGGGTAG
The DNA here is from genome assembly GCA_040262735.1 of Fluviibacter sp. Taxonomy (GTDB): domain Bacteria; phylum Pseudomonadota; class Gammaproteobacteria; order Burkholderiales; family Rhodocyclaceae; genus Fluviibacter. The sequence goes on along the minus strand of JBDQLO010000099.1, from coordinate 3,347 downwards.
GCCCGCAGCTGATCTATCACGCCGGTGCGACCGATCCGGACACTATCGTTGCCAGCAACGAAGCGGCGCAAGGCTTCGTGCTTTACCTCGGTACTAACACTCAACAGCCCGACCCACGCATTCAGGCGGATGTCGGGGTCGCCAACGCGCCGGCCTGGCGGGGGGTTGCGTATCTGGTGTTCTACGACCTGGAACTGGCGAGCTACGGCAATTCGCTCGCCGGCGCACAGGTGCGTGTCGAAGTCATTCAGCCTACGGCAACCGAACCGATCGCCATCACCACGAACACAGGAACGGCTGCTTCACGGACGATGGAACTGGCCTGGATTGGAGAATCGATCACAGGCATCGGCTTCGAAGTGGTCTCGTCGCAGTATTACATCGAGCGCCTCGTCGCAACGCCAAGCACCGCAGACGTTGCGATATCCACCACACTGCTCCCGGGCTACGGCGCCGGAAAGATTCCGCACACGGTACGTGGTAACCCGGCATTGCTGGTGGCGCTGACCGCCTATGCCGGCAGTTTCCTGGCGTTCTTTGACGACCAGGGCGACGAAGTCGGTACGCGCATCCGCATGGATTCCCCGTTCACGTCGTGGGCCGGCGGCGAATCTCCTGTCGCATGGAACGCTGCGGCCGGCCGGATGATGATGCTCGGAACCCTTGGCGGGGGAATTTCACACTACGCGTCTGCCAGCGTCGGATCTGGCGTCTGGGAAACGCTGATCACCTATGCGGCGGCGCCGATCAAGTTCAGTTCCATTTACGGTTGCGCAGACGGCCAGACCTACGCCAAGGCGCCCGGCGATCTGCTGTATCGCATCGATGCGGACTACAACGTCCTGGAAGGACCATGGACCTATCCGAGCACGCGCGTTTTCATGGACAGAAGCGGATCCCACTTCTACTTCTGCAACGGCGCACAAAACACGATCTACGAGCACACCTTCGATGGATCGACCTATAACCTTGGGTCCGGCGTTTCCAGAGCAGTCGGGACGTTCGGGTCGTGGTGCTACGTCGGTGATCGCGCTTGGTGGCTGCGGTACGGTACCAACGTCATCTTCTCTAGCTTCTCGGAGACGTTCAGCCCGCGTTCCCAAGGCCTGAATTCGATCGTCTCGGCCGAGTGCCTGCAGTCCGGGATCCTGACCGCCGGCGACATCGATGTGACGGGCCTCGCCGGCAAGACGGTGCGTGGCTACACGATAGCCAGTTCGGGCAGCATTCGCTCAGCGATCGAGCCTCTGCAAGCAGGCTGGCCGTTCGACGTGCAGGCGCACGGCTACCAGATCAAGTTCGTTCCCCGCGGCGGCGCCAGCATTGCCACCATCCCGGCGATTGACCTCGATGCACGAACAGCCGGCGAGGCGCCTGGCGTCAGCCTGACCACACGGCGCGAGATGGATACCCAGATGCCGCGGCGCGTCGTCGTCAAGCACTTCGACCCGGACCGAGAATACAACCTGGGTGTGCAGTACGCTGAGCGCTTGAACACTGCCGCGATCAACATTACCTCGCTCGATCTGGCGATCGTGCTCACCGCCGGCGAGGCCGCGGGGGTGGCCGAGGTGCTGCTTTACCTCGCCTGGCTGGAGCGCTACTCCGTTTCATTCGTGCTGCCGCCGAGCTACGGCCAACTGGAAGTGGCAGACGTGATCTCGCTCGAAACGCCTGAGGGCTACGTCAGCTTGCGGCTGACCGCATGCAACACGCTGAGCGATCAACGCATCGAGTGCGAAGCCCGGTATGCCGCCGCAGCGATCTACACTCCCACAGCAACCGGCGCGAGCAGTGCGGTCACCGGCGCATGGACCATCGCTTTGAGGGGCATCACGCAGGCGGTGTTCCTGGATATCCCGCTGGTGCATGAAATGCAGAACAGCGTCGGGCTGCCGGTGGCTATGGCCGGCGTCTCGGATGGCTGGCCAGGTGGCAGCCTCTACCAGTCGGCTGACGGTGGAGCGACGTGGAGCGATCTGGCGGACGCCGGCGCGCCTGGGGCAACGATCGGCACGGCCACCAACTCACTCTCCGCGGTCGAATCCCGTCTGCTGGACAACATCAGCCTGCTGGCGGTCACTCTGGCGACTGGCGATCTGTACTCGGTCAGCCTGCTCAACCTGCTGAACGGCAGCAACACCATGGCCTACGGCGCCAACGGGCGGTGGGAGATCATCGGCGCCATGACTTGCACGCCAGCAGGCGGCAACGCTTACGTGCTGTCGAATCTTCTTCGCGGGCGCTTTGGTACCGAATGGGCGATGGGGCTGCACGCCGTCGGAGACACTGTCGTGCTGCTCGACGACGCCGACATGCAGTGGCTGGCGCTGAGTTCGAGCGCCATTTCGCAGGCCATGCTCTACCGGGCCATCACCTTCGGCAGCGACATCAGCACGGACAGCGATCGGAGTTTCACGTACTCGGCGGTCAACTTGAAACCGCTTGCGCCGATTGCACTGACCGGCGCCCGCAATCCGGCGACCAATGACTGGTCACTGACCTGGCTGCGTCGCACACGCAGCGGGGGCGAGTGGCGGGATTACGTCGATGCCGATCTTGGCGAGTCGAGCGAGGCGTACCAGATTGATGTGTTCGCTGATGGCACATACGCCACCGTCAAGCGCACGATCGCCGTCACGACTCAGGCCGCGGCATATACCAGCGCCGAACAGGTGGCAGACTTCGGCAGCGACCAGGCCACGATTTACCTCAAGGTCTACCAGATGTCCGCAACCGCAGGCCGCGGATACCCGCTTACTCAATCCCTGACGAGGTAATTTATGGCAGGCAGCACAACGATTCTCGACCTCATCGCGCAGTCGCAGGCGTCGAAGGAGGTCACGGCAAATGCGCTATTCGACGCAGGCAGCCCGGCAACGCTGTTTGGCCGGCGCGCCAGCCTGTGCGCTGGACTCAGCTGGTTTTACTACGGCGGCACGATGCTGGTTGATGGCGTTTTGACAGCAATCAGCAACAATGCCGCGGCGCTGGCGCTGACCGCATCAACGACAAATTACGTTGAAGCGACCCGTTCCGGCGTGGTGTCGAAGAACACGACCGCCTTTACTCCCGGAAGCATCCCGCTTTACACCATCGTCACCGGCGCATCAACGGTCACCAGCTACACCGATCAACGGGCCTGGGTGCAGCCCGAACACATCACCAGCGCGGCCAGCGTTGCCGTCACCGGTGCGGATGTCACGCTCAGCGATGCGCAGGCCCGCTGCTCGTACCTGACGACAACCGGTGTTTTGACCAACAACCGAAACGTCATCGTGCCGAACAACTGGCAGGGCGTCGTGTTCTGCAGCAACACCGGGCCGTTCACGACGACATTCAAGACC
>JBDQLO010000098.1:0-4485 GCA_040262735.1 Fluviibacter sp. | reverse complement strand
TTAATACCTCGTGCGTCTGCCCCGACAAAGCCATCAGCATGTCGTGCGCCTCAGCCGCATCCGACGGCTTGCCCAGAATGCGATCGCCAATCGCCACGGTCGTATCAGCCGACAGCAGCGGCCTCAGCGCCAGACGTCGATTTTTGAGATAAGCACGGGCATGAAACGCCTTATCCAGGGCAACCCGGCGCACGTAATCTCTGGGGGATTCACCCGGCAACACCGACTCATCAACCTCGTATACGGTGCCATCGGTACCGGTGAACGGCAAGACCTCAAACGCCACCCCCATACCCGCCAGTAATTCTGCACGGCGCGGGCTTTTAGAAGCAAGCCAGATCGTTTGCATCACGCTTATTCCCGGTGATAGGGGTGGCCAGACAACACCGTGATCGCCCGGTAGAGTTGCTCAGCGAGAAGCACACGCGCAAGGGCATGCGGCAGCGTCAGGGACGAGAGGCGGATCATTTCGTGCGCAGTCGCCTTGAGTGCTGGCGCGATGCCATCGGCGCCACCGATCACCAGCGCTACATCCTGCGATTCGAGCTGCCAGGCATCCAGTCGTTTGGCCAAGGTCATGGTCGTTAGATCCGTACCGCGCTCATCGAGCATGACGCGTCGTGCGCCAGCTGGAATCGCTGCTTCAATACGATGCGCTTCGGCATCCATGATCTGCAGTGCCGTACGATTACCTGTACGCGGTTCAGCCTTGATCTCATGCAGCACCATCGGCTGCGAACGCGGAAAACGTTTCAAATAATCCAGACAGGCGGTCTCGGCCCAAACAGGCAGGCGTTGACCCACACTGATCAGATGTAACTTCATGCAGAAGCTTACTTTCGGACAGCAGCGGGCTTTTGGGTCAGTGACTGTTTAGCGGCAGGCTTTTTAGTCGCTGTTTTCTTGTCACTCGCCGATTTTTCAACGACCTGATCAGCCGCTTTTTTGGCAGCTTTCTTGGCCGCTTTTTCAGCAGCGATACCCACCGGCTTGCCCTGACCCCAGAGACCTTCGAGATCAAAATGCAGTCGCACTGCCGGTTGCATGATGTGCACAACGACCGGGCCCAGATCCACCAGCACCCATTCCCCCATCTCTTCGCCTTCCACCGACAAAACTTCACCGCCCGCTTCACGCACCTTGTCGGCCACACTGCGCGCTAGTGAGCGCACCTGCCGGTTCGAGTCACCACTGGCCAGCACGATCCGTTCAAACATCTGTGACACCTTGGTCGTATTGACGATGATGATATCGCGCCCTTTGATGTCTTCCAGTGCATCAACAGCAAGGCTTTCCAGTTTTTTTATCGAGAGTTCTTTGGGCATGCGAATTCCTCTGTCGAAGACCAATAGTCAGGCGTAAAGATGGTGATGATAGATATAACTTTCAACTTGCGGCGACACCAGTTTGGCAATCGACTGTCTCTGGTGCACCGCCAAGCGGATTTGCGTGGCCGAAACTACGCAGGGCGTCATGGTAAACGAAACAATGCTTCCAGCGGTGCTGTGTTTCAGCGCCGACACATCTGTGGTGGCGTGTGTTAGGAAGAAATTCTTTAACCGTTCGGGCATCGCTGCGGGATCCAGATCCGACCCCGGTCGATTGGCCACCGCGATGTGTGCCAATCCAATGAGCTCTTGCCAGCGATGCCAGCTTGGCAACCCCAGAAAGGCATCTGCGCCCACAATTAAAACCAATCCGGCATCCGCGTATAACGCCCGTAAACGCGCTAGCGTCAGAACCGTCCAGGAAGGGCCGGACTGGCCAATCTCGGCATCATCAATCACGCACCCCGGCTGATCTGCGAACGCCAATCGCGCCATAGCCAATCGATCCGACGCGCCAGCACCCGGCGCTGGGCGATGGGGGGGCTTGCCGGCCGGCACACATCGTAATTCATCCAGCCCCAATGCCCCCAATGCGTCACGCGCTAGCTGTGTATGACCCCGGTGGATCGGATCGAAGGTGCCACCCAATACGCCGATCAACCGACGATTCATTGTGGCGCTGCGCTCCCGTCGGAGGGCGTGGCCAACACCTGGATATAGCTTGAATAAAAACCGGAAACGACCGTTGGTGCGAGCACTACAATCATTGGTACGACGATAAGTGATGTCACGAGCGCTTCATCTAGGCCGATAGCTGACAAAAACATCATGGCCAAAGACGGCAATAGCACCCCGTACATCACAATCGCCGTCAGGAAGCCCAGCAGCCCCAATCCGGCGCGCCACGATGCGACCAGGCTAAAGAAGAGTGCCTTGCTCAGGCCAAAGCCCCGCCATGCTACGAGTAGCGGCGCATAGGCAAAAGCCAGCATAATCGGAACATAGGCAAGTAACGCCAGAATCAAACCCGTGAGTGATAACTGCGCTGGATCCGGCATCGGTAGATCAGGGGTGCCTAGCATGCCGCGCACCATGAATTGCAGGACCACGCCCCCATCGCCTATGGCAGTCAAGGCCAGTGCTCCCAATGTGAGCAAAAAGTGCAGAATGCCCAACCCCATCAGTGGTTGTAAACGAGCACCAAACCCGGAAAAAATCACCGTGAATGCGGGAGGCGTGTTCTCGTCCAGCGCACGACAACCGGACAACACCCCAATCAGCAACACTGGTGCCAGCGCTGCGACCAGCATATCGCCCAGCACGGGCACCAGCCCCAATAGACCCAGCATGGTCCAGTAGGTCATCACCCAGAACATCATCAAGATCGGGTTACGGCGATAGCGGGCAAAGCCAGAATGAAACCAGCGCCAGCCATCTTGCAACTTCATGGTCTGGGTGCCCTGCGGCGGGCCGCCCGCATTGATTGACTCAGGCATCCACAGACTCGGTGCTATCCGATGCGGGGATGGCCAGCGACGTGTGCGGCGGTAATTCATACAGATCCCGGTACGCTGCATAGGTGGCACCAGCCATGACAGGAATCACGACCAGCAATGCGAGACCCAAGGTCAGACTGGTCAGGAACAGCATCAGCGCGACGAGAAAGAAGGCGACCACAAAGGCCGGCAGGCTGCGCCAGCTGGCCACAAATGAATGTTTCATGGCCTGCATGGCAGGAATATCGTGAAAGACGGCCAGCGGCGGTGCCAACCAGACCGACATGACCAACGGCAACACGAGCAGCAGACTAATCACAATCGCCAGCAAAATACCGAACACGCTGATGATGGTGCCCAACCATTCGTACTGGGTTTCCAACCCCACAGCGATCCCCGACAGTGCCGCACCACCCCCCAGCAATAAGCCCAGCGCAACGATCAACATCCAGCCTAGCATGTACCAAACCCCGACATTGACGACCGCGGGCGCATGCTCTCTGAACCCGGTGAACGCCTCTGGCACTGTCACCGGCTCGTTGTAATAAATCCGCTGTGCAACGACCATCAGGCCCGCCGATAGAATCGGCATGAGCAAATGAGCGCCCACCTGGCCCAGCAGGGGCACCAGCAGCACCAGCATCACCAGCAGTGTTTGCAGGAGCGCGACCAGGAGCCAGAAGCCGGGGCTGCGCACAAATAGGGACCAGCCCTCGCTGATCCACTGAACGCCATGCCCTACGCCGACATGACGGATCGGTGGCAGGTCATCGTGTGGATGCATATCCTGCCAGGGCGCATGGTGATAATGACGCGGCATAGCGTTACCAGCTCCAGAGTGTCCACATCGGTGGTTGCACCATGTCGCCGCGCACCGGATCGGAGTCGGGAATCACACTCTGCGGCTCAGGTGGCGGCGATTCGGAATACTCAGGCAAAAGCGGCGGATTCACAACCTCGCGCGTCGGCCTGCCTCCCGACCCGTAACGTTGAATGCTGGTACTCCGGTCGTCTGGGGTAATTGTCACCGCACCCTCTTCTTCGGCACTGGCTTGAGCATCACTCAGCGCCGGATCATAGGTCACCACCTGCGGCGGCAGAGTGGAAGCCGATTGTGCCGCCGGCTTGGCCGATGACTGCGCAACAGCCTCCAGCGACACCCCCGCGCCGGACAGCAGAAAGCCTGCAGCGGTGACGCGGAGCAGGTTATTGCAAAGAGTAGAGGCGGGCATGCGGAATCCAGTCGTTTGATATACGCCGATTTTATTACAGGTTCAGCAAAAGCTCGCGCTCGCCCGGCAACGGCGCAAAGCCCCGAGTCTCGTAATGGCGGAAAATGGCTTCAACCACCACAGCCGGATCATCGATGTCCTGGAGCAAATCCATATCTTCCGGGCTGATCATCTTTTCGTCGACCAGGCGCGCTTTGAGCCAATCGATCAGGCCGGCCCAGAAGGTCGACCCCACCAGAATGACCGGAAATTGGCGGCTTTTTCGAGTCTGGATCAGCGTCAACGCCTCCATCAGTTCGTCCAGCGTGCCAAAGCCGCCGGGCATCACCACATAGGCGACGGCAAAGCGAACAAACATATACTTGCGCGCAAAGAAATGACGAAACCCCAGCGAAATATCCTGATACGGGTTGGTGTGCTGTTCGTGGG
>JBDQLO010000097.1:0-4486 GCA_040262735.1 Fluviibacter sp. | reverse complement strand
GCGAAGCCCATCTCGTGCGTCACCACGATCATGGTCATGCCGGACTTGGCCAACTCCTTCATCACGTCGAGCACTTCCTTGATCATCTCGGGGTCGAGCGCCGAGGTGGGTTCGTCAAAGAGCATGATCCGGGGCTTCATGCACAGGCTGCGGGCGATGGCCACGCGCTGCTGCTGACCGCCCGAGAGCTGGCCGGGATATTTCAGCGCCTGCTCGGGGATCTTCACCTTTTCGAGGAAATACATCGCTGTTTCCTCGGCTTCGCGCTTGGGCACCTTGCGGACCCAGATGGGGGCCAGTGTGCAATTCTCGAGAATGGTCAGATGCGGAAACAGGTTGAAATGCTGAAACACCATCCCGACCTCGGAGCGCACCTTGTCGATGTTCTTGAGGTCGGTCGACAGCTTCGTGCCATCGACTGTGATCTGGCCCTTCTGGTGCTCTTCCAGCGCGTTGATGCAACGGATCAGCGTGGATTTGCCCGAGCCGGAAGGCCCGCAAACCACGATCCGCTCACCACGGTTCACAGTCAGGTTGATGTCGCGCAGCACATGGAAGGTGCCGTACCACTTGTTCATCCCTGTGATCTCGATCGCGATCTCATCGGAGACCTTCATCTGCGAGCGGTCGATCTGACGGTCCTGCAAGGACGTATTCGCCTCACTCATCTTGTGGCCTCCTTATCGGCGGTCGGTCTGAAGCTTACGCTCCAGATACATGGAATAGCGGGACATGAAGAAGCAGAAGGTAAAGAACAGGAGCGCGACGAAAATATAAAGCTCCCAGTAGATACCGTTCCATTCTCCGGTAGCGCGGATCGCGTTGGTCAGGCCAAGCGGATCACGCAGGCCGACAAAGACCACCAGCGTGGTATCCTTGAACAGGCCGATGAAGGTGTTGACGATGCCGGGGATCGAGATCTTGAGAGCCTGCGGCAGGATGATCAGCCGCATGGATTTCCAATAGTCGAGGCCCAGCGCGTCGGCGGCTTCATACTGACCCTTGGGCAGGGCGGCGAGGCCGCCGCGAACCACCTCGGCGATATAGGCCGCCGAGAAGAGGGTCACCATGATGATCACGCGCAGCATCAGGTCAAAGTTCGTGCCGGGTGGCAGGAAGTAGTTGAGCAAGAGCGAGGCGGTGAAGAGCCAGACGATCAGCGGCACGCCACGGATCACCTCGATAAAGCCCACCGATACTTTGTTGATCAGGAACAGGTTCGACTGACGACCCAGCGCCAGCAAAACCCCCAGCGGAAGCGACAAAGCGATACCGGCGATGCCGATGATCACCGATAGGGTGAATCCGCCGAATTCCTTGGATTGCACCTTAGGCAATTCTATCGGGATCGCACCGCTGAGCACATCTGCGACCGCACCGTGGACAAACATCCAGTAGACGATCGGAGCGGCAATTGCGGCAAGCATAGCCGGAAGGTTAGATCTCGTCGCTGCAACCACCCGAAAAGCGACCGCGCCCGCAACAAATCCAAGTGCGACCGATGCAGGCACCCAGATCGATCCGCCCCAAAGGAGCCAGAAGAGGACGAAGGGCGCTGCCATCGAACCGAGAAGCAGCTTGCGCGGGAGTGCCGTAAACAGGATTGGCATGATCGAGGCTAGGAACAGCACAAGCGCCAGAACCGGGCGCCAGTAGGCGTCTCTGGGGTAGAAGCCAAAGAGAAGCTGCTGCCAGCGATCTGAGATGACCGCAAAACAGGCTGCTGAAGCGCCCTCTCCTATGGTCGCATCACGAATCTCGCGACAATGATTGAGGGAGTCCGCCCGCCAGATCGAATTCGCGAACCACGGAAACATGTGGCTGACCACGGACCAAACGAACCAAACCGAAAGAATGGTGAGGATTCCGTTCAGCCAGCTCGAAAACAGGTTCTCACGAACCCACTTGATGATGCCGGTCTCGCCAAGCGGCGGATCCTGCGGCCCAAGCATTTCGGTGCGGACATAGCTAAGGTTTGCTTTGGTCATCTCAGCGCTCCTTCAGCTTCATGCGGTTGTTGTAGACGTTCATCGCGCTCGAAATCGCCAGGCTTGCCGTGAGATAGAACAGCCCCAAAAGGAGCATCCCCTCAAGCTCGCGGCCGGTCTGGTTGATCGTGATGCCGCCAAGGGTTGCACGAACGTCCATATAGCCCACCGCAATCGCCAACGACGAGTTCTTGGTGAGGTTGAGATACTGCGAGATCAGCGGCGGGATGATGACCCGCATCGCCTGCGGCAGGATCACAAGGTTCATTGTCCGGTTCGGACGCAGGCCAAGCGCGAAAGCCGCCTCGGTCTGGCCCTTGCTGACAGCGAGAATGCCTGCACGAACAATCTCGGCGATGAAGGCGCCGGTATAGATCGAGAGCGCAAACCAAAGCGCGATCAGCGAGTTCCTCACCTGCAAACCGCCCTGGAAGTTGAAGCCACCAAGTTCGGGATACTCAAGCGTCACAGGACGACCGAGCAGGAAGTAGAAGAGGATCGTGGGGACGAAGAAGAGCCCAAGCGAAATCCACAGAACCGGGAGAATATCGCCGGTTTGTTCCTGCCGCTTGCGGGCATAGCGCCGGAATGCCCAGATCCCGACAAGCGACAAAACGAACACAGCCGCGAGGATCAAAGACCCATCGTGCCAAATCGGTTTGGGTATGAATACGCCGCGGTTGGTGATCGCGACAGTGTCGCCAAAGAGCATCGAAGCAGAGCCGCCTTCGCGGAAATCGCGGGGCTGCGGCGTGGCTTCAGTCATCAGCGCAAAGATAACGACGATCCAAAGCAGCAGCGGTACGTTGCGAAGGGCCTCGACGTAGACGGCCATAAGGCGCGAAACGACCCAGTTTTTAGACAGTCGCAACACGCCGACAAGGACGCCGATCACTGTCGCCACGGCACATCCCAAAAAGGCGACCAGGATCGTGTTCAACATCCCAACGATGGCCGCACGACCGTGCGAACTTTGGGAGTCGTAGTCGATTATTCGCTGGTTGATATCGTAGCCTGCCGGCTGCGACAGGAATCCAAAGTTGAAGTCCTTGCCAAGCGCCTGAAGGTTTTGGACGGTGTTGGAGACAAGCCAAGACAGCGACAACATCAGAAGGATGAAGGCGATCACCTGAATGGTCATCGACCTGTAGCGGGTGTCATAAAGCAGTTGGCTTAGCCGAAAAGAATCTTTCGGTGGATTATCGGAAATAGTCATTAGTAGCTCCCCGGCTCCCTAAAGCGACTTCGTGGCTCACCTTATGGGAGCAAACGTGCCGCAAGTCGTGGGATTGGCCATCATCGGCCTTGGTTATTGAGAAAGGGCGCGGCCCAGCCGCGCCCTTTCCATTAACAGATATTAGCGGAACGGCGGCGAGTACAGAAGACCGCCGTTGGTCCACAGAGCGTTCAGGCCACGGGCCAGACCGATCGGGGTGCTGGAACCGATGTTGCGCTCGAAGCTCTCGCCATAGTTGCCGCCCGCGGCAATCACTTTAACAGCCCAGTCGGAGCTCAGGCCGAGCATAGCGCCAAGTTCGCCCTCGGTGCCAAGCAGACGGTTGATTTCCGGGTTGTCGCCCGGAGCAGCAGCCATCTCAGCAACGTTGGCCGAGGTCACGCCGAGCTCTTCAGCGGTGATCATCGCGTTGAGGGTCCAACGGACGATATCGCCCCACTGGTTATCGCCATGGCGAACCAGCGGTGCGAGCGGCTCTTTCGAGATGATTTCCGGGAGGATGATGTGATCACCCGGGTTATCGAAAGTGGCGCGCGAAGCGGCAAGGCCCGACGCGTCGGTGGTGTAGGCGTCACAAGCACCAGCGCCGTACTGCTGGAGGGCTTCGGCGTTGGTCTCGATCGGAACCGGCTCGTAGCTGATGTTGTTGGAGCGGAAGAAGTCCGCAAGGTTCAGCTCGGTGGTGGTGCCGGTCTGGATACAGACGGTGGCGCCATCAAGGTCTTTGGCCGAAGTCACGCCAAGCGCCTTGGGAACCATGAAGCCTTGACCATCGTAGTAGTTGGTGCCGGCGAATTCGAACTTGAGGTCGACATCGCGCGAGAAGGTCCAGGTGGTGTTGCGGGCGAGCATATCGACTTCGCCCGAAGCCAGCGCGGTAAAGCGGGTCTGACCGGTGGTCGGCACAAACTCGACAGCGGTTGCATCGCCCAGAACGGCGGCAGCAACAGCGCGGCACATATCGACGTCAAAGCCTTGCCAGACGCCGTTGGCATCCGGGGCGGCAAAGCCCGCCAGACCGGTCGAAACGCCACAGTTCAGCTTGCCGCGTGCCTTGACATCGTCAAGCGTTGCTGCTGCTGCGGCACCGGCTGCTAGGCCAGCAACGGTCAGCGCGCCAAGAAATACGGTTTTTTTCATGTTTACCTCTTCCTGATTATCCGCCCCTTACCCGGGGCGGTTGGTGCGGCCTCGGGCAAAAGCGCCGAGGGCGAAATAAGGCAGGGGTTACCCTGACAATGGGCAAACATTGGCGGGATTC
>JBDQLO010000096.1:0-4511 GCA_040262735.1 Fluviibacter sp. | reverse complement strand
TACGCGCCTTCGTCAACAAGATGAATGCTGGCGCCGATTCGGCAATCACGCAGTACTTCTTCAACGCCGACGCCTATTTCAATTTTGTCGATGCCGCCCGCAATGCCGGTGTCAACCAGCCTATCGTGCCGGGCATCATGCCGATCAGCGGCTTTACCAAACTGGCCCGTTTCTCGGATGCCTGCGGTGCTGAGATTCCCCGCTGGATGCGCCGCACGTTGGAAAGCTTCGGCGATGATTCCGATAACATCAAGGCGTTTGGTCTAGATGTAGTCACCGACCTCTGCGAACAGCTCATCGAGGGCGGTGCCCCCGGATTGCATTTTTATACCATGAACCAGTCTGCATTGACGCTGGAGATCTGCCGTCGACTCGGTCTCTGACAGAACGCACTGGCTGCCCCAAGCGGGGGCTTGGCGGATTCTTAAAAACCGACCTCACGGGGTCGGTTTTTTTATGTAAAAATGGCAAGAAATATTTCGGAGCCCGCCATGTCCCCCATCGCCCGTCACGCCCTGTCGCTCACCACCCTTGCCATCGCATCGCTCGGCCTCTCCGCTTGTGGCAATAAAGAAGCCGCGCCGGCCGCTACGGGTGAGGTCACCATCAAAATCGGCCACGCCGCACCACTCACCGGCCCACAAGCGCATCTGGGCAAAGACAATGAAAATGGTGCTGTCATGGCTATCGACGAACTGAATAGTCGTGGCATCAGCATTGGCGGAAGCAAAGTTAAATTCGTGCTGATCTCTGAAGATGACCAAGCTGACCCGAAGGCCGGCACCACCGTGGCGCAAAAGTTTGTGGACCAAAAGGTCAATGGTGTGATCGGTCATCTGAACTCGGGCACCACGATTCCGGCCTCGCGCATCTACTCGGACGCCGGTATCCCGCAAATCTCCGGCTCGGCCACCAACCCGACTTATACGCAGCAGGGTTTCAAGACCACTTTTCGCGTCTTTGCCAATGATGTCCACCAAGGCCAGGCGCTGGCGCAATTTGCTACCCAAGGTCTGAAAGCCAAGACCATCGCTATCGTTGATGATCGCACGGCCTATGGCCAAGGCCTTGCTGATGAGTTCAAGAAAGCCGCTGAAGCGGGTGGTGCAAAAATCGTTGCCCAGGAATTTACTACCGATAAAGCCACCGACTTCAAATCCATCCTGACCAAAATCAAGGCCTCCAATCCGGACGTGCTGTTCTTCAGCGCTATGGATGCTCAAGGTGGTCCGGCGCTCAAGCAGGCCCGTGAGCTCGGTCTTAAGTCGGCTTTCCTGATTGGTGACGGGGGCTGTACACCTGAGTTTATTAAACTGGCCGGTAATGCGGCCGAAGGTCAATACTGTTCGCTGCCCGGTGTACCGCTGGAAAAAATGCCGGGTGGCACTGTCTTCAAGGAAAAGTACAAGCAGCGCTACAACCAGCCGATTCAGCTTTACGCACCCTATGTCTACGATGCTGTCATGGTGATGGCTGACTCGATGCAACGTGCGAACTCGGCTGACCCGGCTAAATATCTGCAGGAAGTCGGCAAAACCCAGTACCAAGGCGTGACGGCGAAAGTGGTCTTCGATGCCAAGGGTGATCTCGCTTCACCCGCCGTATCGATTTATCAAGACAAAGGCGGTAACTGGAACTTTGTCGAAACCGTCTTTGCTTTGACCGCCCCTGCGGCAGCAAAGTAAGTCTCGATACACCCGATTGCCCGACCCCATGGTCGGGCAATTTTTTGGCTCATGGATATCTTTCTCCAACAGATCATTAACGGGCTTGTCCTCGGGAGTATCTATGCGCTCGTCGCCTTGGGCTACACGATGGTCTACGGCATCCTGGGGCTAATCAACTTTGCCCACGGCGAGGTGGTGATGGTCGGTGCGCTGGTCGCCTACAGCGTAATGACTGCGCTACTACCGACCGGGCTGCCACCCGTACTACTGGCCTTGCTCGCGCTCCTCGTTGCCGCACCTGTCTGCATGGCACTGGCCTGGGCAATTGAACGCTACGCCTATCGACCACTGCGTCATGCACCCAAACTGGCGCCACTGATCAGCGCCATTGGCGTGTCGATTCTGCTGCAAAACTTAGCCATGATGATCTGGGGCCGCAGTTACCATGCATTCCCGGATATTCTGCCACCGATCCATTATGACATCGGCGGTGCACAAATTACCCTGTTACAGGTGGCTACCATCGTCCTTGCCACCGGCACCATGGCCGCCCTGGTCTGGCTCATCCAGCGTACCGCCATGGGTCAAGCCATGCGCGCCACTGCCGAGAACCCGGCCATTGCAGAATTGATGGGCATTCCGATCAACCGTATCATTATGCTCACTTTCATTATTGGTGCTGCGCTCGCAGCGCTCGCCGGCCTGATGGTCGGGGCCAACTATTCGGTTGCGCACTACTACATGGGCTTTATGCTCGGGCTCAAGGCATTCACAGCGGCGGTGCTCGGTGGCATTGGCAACATCACTGGTGCCATGCTCGGCGGTCTGCTGCTGGGTCTGATCGAATCGCTGGGCGGTGGCTATATCGAGGATCTTACCGGCGGCTTCCTTGGCTCTAACTATCAGGATATCTTCGCCTTCCTCGTGCTCATTGGCGTTCTGGTCTTCCGCCCCGGTGGATTAATGGGTGAGCGCGTTTCGGAGCGGGCCTAAGGTAAAACACGATGAAGATGACCGCGCGCTTTCTTGCCCGCCTGACCCGTCCGAAAAACGATGGGCGGTTACATTGGGCGGTCTGGGTGCTCCTCGGCATTCTGCTTGCCGTGATGCCGTGGATCATTGCCGCAGGCTTCGGCAATACCTGGTTGCGGATTCTTAACTTCGCGCTGCTCTACGTGATGCTGGCCTTAGGACTCAATATCGTGGTGGGCTTTGCCGGCCTGCTCGACATGGGTTACATCGCCTTTTACGCCGTCGGCGCTTACCTTTGGGCCTTACTGGCCAGCCCTCAGTTCGGCCTGCATTGGCCCATATGGGCGATCCTACCTCTGGGTGCTGCGCTTGCCGGGTTGTTCGGTGTGCTACTCGGCGCGCCCACACTCAAGCTGCGCGGCGATTATCTCGCGATCGTCACCCTGGGCTTCGGTGAAATTATCAGAATTTTTCTGAATAACCTCAACGCCCCAGTCAATATCACCAACGGCCCGCAAGGGATCTCGGCCATTGATGCGGTCCATTTTGGCAGCGTGTCTCTCGCGCGCCCGATTGATCTCGGCATTGTGACGATACCGTCACTCGTAGCTTTCTATTACCTGTTCCTCATTGCTGCGATGGCCATCATTGGTATCGCGATGCGCCTCGAACGCTCGCGCGTTGGCCGTGCCTGGGCGGCGATCCGGGAAGACGAAATTGCCGCCAAGGCCTGCGGCATCAACACCCGTAACGTCAAACTCCTGGCCTTTGCCATGGGCGCTACCTTCGGAGGCGTGGCCGGCGGGCTCTTTGCCGGCTTTCAGCAATTTGTCAGTCCGGAGTCCTTTGGTTTGCTCGAATCAGTCATGGTGCTCTGTATGGTCGTGCTTGGCGGCATGGGCCACATCCCCGGTGTCATTTTCGGTGCGCTGCTCCTCACACTTCTACCAGAAATTTTCCGACAGATTGCTGGGCCTATCCAGCTATCTCTTTTCGGTAAAATCTATGTCGACCCGGAAAGTCTGCGCATGCTGCTATTCGGGTTGTCGCTGGTGCTGGTAATGCGTTACCGCCCCGGTGGACTCTGGCCATCACCGCAACACCAGCGCGAGATTGATGATGCTCAGCACGTTGATGCCCCGCCAGCAGTCCCAGTCCACCACCGATGAGTCGCCCTATGACTGCTCATCCCCTGTTAATCGCGCACAACATCAGCAAAGCCTTTGGCGGCGTTCAGGCGCTGAAGGGCGTATCCATGACGCTCAATCGTGGCGAGATTTATGGCCTGATCGGACCCAATGGCGCGGGTAAGACTACGCTGTTCAACTGTCTGACCGGGCTTTATGTGCCGGATGGTGGGGAATTTATTTTCGATGACAAACCCCTCGTGAGCAGTGCGCCAGACAAGACCGTGCGCCAGGGTGTTGCCCGTACATTCCAAAACATCCGCTTGTTTGCCAATATGACTGCCCTGGAAAATGTCATGGTCGGCCGGCATGCGCGTCTGCGCAGCAACATCCTTAGTGACATTCTACGCACCCCCTTCAATCGACGCGAAGAACAGGCCACCGAAGACCAGGCCATGCAGCTCATGCGCTACGTGGGTATCGCGCATTGTGCCAACGATTTAGCAAAGCAGCTCTCCTACGGTGATCAACGCCGGCTGGAGATTGCCCGCGCCCTTGCGACTCATCCCAAGCTACTTTGCCTCGATGAACCTGCTGCTGGGATGAATGCCAACGAAACGACAGGACTGCGTCAACTCATCGAAACGATTCGCGTTGACGGGATCAGCGTGCTGATTATCGAACACGATGTCCAGTTGATCATGGGACTTTGCGACCGAGTCGCCGTTCTCGACTACGGTGAGCT
>JBDQLO010000095.1:0-4527 GCA_040262735.1 Fluviibacter sp. | reverse complement strand
TGATTGCGCCGACCACGCGATCCTGTAACTGCCGTTTAGTCATGACATTCTCCCGGGTGAGGTATGCGGTAGGTGGCTAAGCATACGCCATCACCTGGCACCCGATGCGGCATTGCGTGTTAAAGCTGGTAACTCAATTTCAGACGCTGTTGCAAATTTTTGGCCTGTTTGAAGGCTTCTTTGAGAATTCTCCGGTCCAGCTGATTCAGCCGTTTGATGTAAATGCGGTTGTTGCCAAGACCGCCATCCCTAAGATCGAGATGCTGCAGTCTCAGACGCATGAGCTGGATAAAGTGGAAGGCCTCGATGAAGGCTTCGGCGTCTGCCCCCGATCCGCCGCTACACTGGGCGGTATCGCGCAGTCGGGTTGCCGTGGACGGGGTCTGGATCCCGTTGGCCAGCGCCATCACCCGCGCGGCATCCACAAAAATGCGCGCCCCGAACTTTTTCAGGTCAATGTAGGGCTCCCCGTCCTCATCGGCTTCGGTCTGGAAATCGCGGATTACCCCCAAGGGCGGGGTCGCCGACATGGCATTTGAAGCCAGCATGCGTAAAAAGCCCGAGTTCCCCCGGCTTTCCTGTGTCAGGGTTTCGGCCATGCGCTCGGCCAGATCAAAGCGCCCGAAGAGTGGTCTGAAATCGAAGAAAATGGTGGCATTTAATAGCGCATCCGGATGGGGTTCGCGTATCCAATGACGGAAACATGCCTGCCATTCTTCGAGGGTCATGCACCACTTCGGGTTGCTGGCCATGATCTCGCCCTGGCACAAGGGGAATCCGATGGTATCGAGGTCCTTGTTCACATCTAAGGCAAAGGCCATCAAACGCGCTTTGAGGCTGGCGGCGTCTTGTTCGGGTCCGGTCAGGTAAACGATGCCGTTATCCTGATCGGTAGACAGTGTCTGCTCTTCACGTCCCTCTGATCCGAAAGCAAGCCAGGTCCACTGGACATCATCAAGATCGTGCTTGGCAAGATTGAGTCGTAGGACCCGATCGGTGATGGCATCGTTGAGGGTTGAGATGAATCGCGTTAACTGTTCGGCACCCACACCCTGTGCCAGCATATTAAAAACTGTCTGCTGAATATCACGCATGGTTCCTTTGAGCGTGAAGGCGATTTCTGCCTTCTCGATCTTACGACGCACCTGACCCAGGCCAATACGCTGCAGTGCAAACAGGTCGCGCTCTGAAATGACGCCGGTCAGTTTGCCCCCATCATCGATGATGATGAGATGACGAATGCCATGCGCTGCCATGGCCAGCATCGCGTCATAGGCGGTGGCTGATTGTTGAAGCACCGCCGGTGGGACGGTCATTACGTCGGCAATGGCATTCTGCAAAGCAACGCCCCCCAGAATCACCCGTCGCACCACATCTGTTTGTGTCATTAATCCGATGGGGGCACGTTGATCGTCGATCACAATGATGGATCCGGTCTCTTCGTCCCCCATGATCTGAATCGCCTCCAGAATCGGCGTGGTTGCGGTGACGGCAATGGGGGGCCGTTTGATGAGGTCCTGCAGTCTGGTATTGAGCGACTGAGATTCGACGGCCTGCTGCGCAAATTGAGACTGAAGCTGTTTGCGTGATTCGCTGACGAGACGCGCAAGATAGTTGTTGCAGTGCCGGGAGATCGCCGGGCTTAATTCAAGCAGCGTCTGAAAAGCGGCGGCATCAATTTCAAGCAGTCTGCAGGGTTGTGTGGCTTTAAAGGTATAGGTCGAAGCCTGTTGTGAGCTGACTGCGCGTATGGGAAAGAATTCACCGGGAGACAGTGTCCATTCTTCAGCGTCGCTGCCATCGGTTGCGGTCGATGTGGCTCTGACTTTGCCTTCGGTGATGATGTAGATGGAACGCGCCACGCCCTGCTCGGGAGACACAATCACTTCGCCCTCGCTTTTGCGCACTTCCAGTAATTTGGGCTGTAAAAATGTGGCTGCGGCCGCTTCCAGGTGATCAAACGGGGGGTAGCTGCAAATTTTGGCAAGGGTGTCTGGTGAAATCATGTTTGGCCTTTCGGGATGACAGGGCCAATGTACATTTTTTGACGCGGCGCAACAACATGCCAAGAGGTTAAACCCCTCAAATGTTGACGCAAATCAAATCATCCTTGTTCCGCTACCTTGTGAAAGCCGGCACGCATCGTTTCGAGATCATGAGGCCTACGGTTTGCTAGACCACACCCTGAGCCAGCATCGCATCGGCGACTTTGACGAAGCCAGCAATGTTTGCGCCATCCACATAACTCACCGAGCCATCGGGGCGCGTTCCATAGTGCAGGCATGACTGATGGATGCCTTTCATAATTTCATGCAGCCGAGCATCGACTTCCTCGCGCGGCCAAGAGAGGCGCATGGCATTCTGGCTCATCTCCAGACCAGACGTGGCAACGCCGCCGGCATTGCTGGCCTTGCCCGGCGCGTAAAGCACTTTGGCCTGTTCGAAAAGTTTGATCGCATCCGCCGTGCACGGCATATTGGCACCCTCAGCCACGCACTGTAATCCGTTCTTGATGAGGAGCCGCGCATCCATCTCATCCAGTTCGTTCTGGGTCGCGCAGGGCATGGCCACATCGACCGGTATCTGCCATGGCGTGGCCCCTGCGATGAACTGCGCCCCCGTGACTTCTGCAAAGTCAATGACGCGGCCATAGTCGCGGTTTTTGATTTCCATCAGTCGATGCAGTTTTTCGGGGGTAAACCCGCTGGCATCAAACACCGTGCCGCCCGAGTCAGACACCGTGAGCACTTTCGCACCAAGACTCATGGCTTTTTCAACGGCGTATTGCGCGACATTGCCAGAGCCTGAAACAGCAACCCGCATGCCGGTGAGTGTTTTACCGACATGATTCAACATTTCTTCGGCAAAGTAGACCGTGCCATAACCGGTGGCTTCGGGGCGAATCAGCGAACCGCCAAACGAGAGCCCTTTGCCCGTAAAAACACAGTCGGCCTTATTCGCCAGTTTTTTCATCATGCCGGCCATGTAACCGACTTCTCGGCCACCGACACCGATATCGCCTGCAGGCACATCGGTATCGGACCCAATATGACGATAGAGCTCGGTCATGAATGCCTGACAAAAGCGCATCACCTCGGCATTGCTACAACCCTTGGGGTCAAAATCCGAACCGCCTTTGCCACCGCCCATGGGTAAGGTGGTCAGCGCGTTCTTGAAGGTTTGCTCGAAGGCCAGAAACTTGAGTATCGAAAGATTGACCGAAGGGTGAAACCGGATGCCGCCTTTGTAAGGGCCAATGGCCGCGCTGTGCTGAATCCGGTAGCCGCGATTGACGCGCACGGCACCCCGGTCATCAACCCAGGACACCCGAAAAATGATGATTCGCTCTGGTTCAACCAGGCGCTCTAATAAACCGTGTTCGGTATATTCAGGGTGGGTCGCAATAAAGCGCCAAAGGCTTTCCATGACCTCGGCGACCGCTTGCAGATACTCCGGCTGCCCTGGATTGCGGTCCTTGATGTTTGCGATGAAACTGCCAAAATCCCCGAGGCTCATATTCCACTCCCTGGCTCATAATGTGGTCTATTGTGCACCGATCTGGTGCCGACAGGGAGTTTGTGTTGACCTGCGCACGATCCAATCCGTGGCGGCAGGTGGCGTGACGCCCGGGCGACGGGCCCTAAAAAAGGCGCCCGAAGGCGCCTGGGTGCATCGCCGGGCGAGGCTTAGTTGCCCGGGTTCGTGGTTGCCGATTTTTTACCGGCTTGGTAGCCCGAGTTGTATTCGGCCTGCTTTGACTTTTCGTACTGGTCATAGACATAACCACCAGCGGCACCGACTACCGCTCCCCCCAGTGCCCCCCAGATCGGGTTAGCACCGGCGATGGCAACAATGCCTGCGCCCGCCGCTGCGCCGATAGCGCCGCCGGAGAGTGTGCGCTGCTGCGTATCACTCATGCCGGAACATCCGGTGAGGGCGAGGGCGGCAACGGGGACCATCAATAGCGATTTTTTCATCATCATATCTCCTGGTAGGGCCGATTACTGAGCGGCCTTGCCGCAAGGGAACCGCTCACCCAGAAAGCGCAGAATGCTGTCGGCGGCCGGATCCTTGGCATATTTCGGATGGGCCTTGGCCCACTCGACGTATTGCTGGACCACTTCTTTGCGCGACGGTGCGGGTTGCTTCACGCACACAAACTTGGGTGCCCTGCGGTGCTGACTGTAGACCAGGTAGGTGTCATAGACACCCTGGCCGTAAATTTCGCAGGTCACAAAGGATTCGCTGTTGCTGGAGGCGCAGTAGCTGACCAGTTCTTCGGTGCTCATGGCTTTGTTGGCGTGAGCGCTGGCAGCAAAGCTCAGGGTCAGTGCGGCAACGGCCGCGGTGAGGATCGATTTTTTCATGGAGGATTTCCTTCTGTCTAGATTAATATGAATCGAATGGGGTACGGATTAGCGACGGCCGCCGCCGCCACCGAAGTGACTGCCACCGCCAAAGCTGCCGCCACCGGAACGGCTGCCGCCGCTACCACCAAAATGGTCGCCGCCGCCAAAACTGGAGGGA
>JBDQLO010000094.1:0-4535 GCA_040262735.1 Fluviibacter sp. | reverse complement strand
CTATCGGTTGCGGGCATTCCACTGTCTTTGCGCGGCTGAATTCAAGGATTCTTCAAACTTATGCGTGACTTCAATATTCATTCCACGGGTGGTGCTCTAGCCGAGCGGCTACAGAAAAAAATCGACGGCAAAACCAAGCCGATCGGCGCGCTCGGTCAACTGGAGTCGCTGGCTTTGCAGATTGGCCTGATCCAGGCAAGCGAGAATCCGGAGCTGAACCAGCCGCAAATGCTGGTGTTTGCCGGCGACCATGGTGCCGCTACAGCGGGTGTCTCGGCGTATCCGCAAGAAGTGACCTGGCAAATGGTTGAAAACTTTCTGGCTGGCGGTGCGGCGATTAATGTGTTTACGCGCATTCATGGTTTATCGCTAGCCGTCGTTGATTGCGGGGTCGCGCACGATTTTGGTCAGCGGCCCGGACTCATCAACCACAAGATCGCACCGGGTACTGCCAACTATATTGAAGTGCCCGCCATGTCGGAAAAAGCCTGCGCGGCTGCCATTGATAATGGCGCTGCGTTGGCGGCGAATTATGCCGAGCAAGCTTGCAATGTGATCGGCCTGGGCGAAATGGGCATTGGCAATACCGCCTCGGCGAGCCTCATCACACACTGCCTCACGGGAAAAGCGCTGGCTGATTGCGTGGGGCGCGGTACCGGGCTCGATGACGCCGGTCTTTCGCGCAAACAACAATTACTCAATCAGGCGCTGCAACGCACGGGACACATCAGCGATCCTTTGGAAGTACTGCGTGAGTTCGGCGGCTTTGAAATCGCCACGATGGTCGGCGTAATTCTGGCGGCTGCCGAACGCCGTATGGTTGTATTGGTCGATGGTTTCGTTGTCGGTGCGGCGGCGCTGGTGGCGATACACATCAACCCGGCGGCAAGTGAATACTGTGTTTATTGTCATCAATCCGCAGAGGCGGGACATGGCATCCAGCTGGCGGCGATGAAGGCGCAGCCTTTATTGGATCTGGGAATGCGCCTGGGTGAAGGCACCGGCGTGGCGCTGGCATGGCCACTGGTAGAAGCCTCTGTAGCCTTCCTCAACGAGATGGCCAGCTTTGCCTCGGCCGGTGTTTCTGAAAAGAGCTGATT
This sequence comes from Fluviibacter sp., assembly GCA_040262735.1. Lineage (GTDB taxonomy): Bacteria > Pseudomonadota > Gammaproteobacteria > Burkholderiales > Rhodocyclaceae > Fluviibacter. The sequence goes on along the minus strand of JBDQLO010000094.1, from coordinate 3,435 downwards.
CATTGTGCGCCTCTGGTTGATTCGTCACTTTGAGCCGGATGTTGTACCTGGTGTTTGTTATGGTCAGACAGATCTGATGCTGCGCGATTGCATTGAGACGCAGTCGAATCGGTTAGCGGCGTTACGCGTACAGTTGTCTACGCTTGCACCTGCGCAGACGGTGCTCTTTAGCAGTCCTTTGCGCCGCTGTGCAGACATTGCTGCCACCCTGTCTGACAAGGTCGTCGTCGACGACCGCTTACGTGAACTCCACTTCGGCGAATGGGAGATGCAGAACTGGGACGCCATAGGTGGTGCGAGGCTGGATGACTGGGCAAATGATATCGCCGGGTTTCGGCCACCCGGAGGTGAAACTGGCTATGAGGTCCAGCAGCGCGCATTGCATTGGTTGCAAGAAACGGCTACCCATCGTGACACAGCGATCGTCGTGACCCATGCGGGCGTGATGCGTGCGCTGCAAGCTCACCAACAGCGCTTGCCGGGCGCACGCTGGCTAGAGCTGCGTTATGACTATGGCCAATTGTTGACACTCGAATTTACCTCCGAACAAATTTTCGCTGCGCCGGTACAATAGCGCTATGCCTGCTGACGCCATTCCGCTTCATAGCATTCGTCGCGCTTTAGTGACCAAACTGCGTCACCATGGTGATGTGTTGTTGGCTTCGCCAGTGCTCAGTGCGCTCAAAGCGGCGATGCCGCAGGTGCAGATCGATGCCCTGGTCTATGCCGATACCGCCGACATGCTTTCCGGGCATCCGGATCTGGATCAGTTGCACGTCATTGATCGCGCCTGGAAGCGTAGCGGGCTCCTGGGGCAGGCCAAGGCCGAATGGTCATTGCTTAAGTCACTCCAGTCGCGCCAATATGATCTGATCATTCACCTCACCGAGCATCCACGTGGTGCCTGGCTGTCACGCTTGCTGAAGCCGCGCTATGCCGTCGCCCCTCGGGTGAACGGTCGTGGCCGTTTCTGGAAAGGCAGTTTTACGCATTTCACCCCGGCCATCATGGGCAGCGGCCGCCGCCATGTCGTAGAACAGAATCTGGATGCATTACGCCGCTTGGGTATTCAGCCCTTTCAGGATAAACGCGCACTAACTTTTATCCCCGGTACCGATGCAGAAGCACATGTGGCCATCCGCTTGCAATCGCTGGGCTTAGAGCCCCACAAGTTTGTTCATCTGCATCCGCCTTCGCGCTGGCATTTCAAATGCTGGACTGCTGAGGGCTGGGCCGAAATCATCACGCGGATCCGCGCTGCCGGTTGGCCGGTGGTGCTCACCGCTGCACCGGGCGACAAAGAGGGCCATCTCATTTACCGGATTCAACACGCCCTGGCACAGCGAAACGAACCCGCAGCAGCCAGTCTGGCCGGCGCGCTCACTCTCAAAGAACTGGGCGCACTGACTGGGCAGGCCCGTTGTTTTGCTGGGGTTGATTCGGCACCGATGCATATTGCAGCAGCCATGCGGACACCGGTGGTCGTGCTGTTTGGGCCATCCGGTGAAGGCCATTGGGGCCCATGGGGCACGCCACGGTTCGGACAGCATCAGGTAATTACGCGTAGCAGTCAGTTCCATTGCCGGCCGTGTGGGTTGGATGGCTGTGGTGGCGGCAAAGTCAGTGAATGCCTGACCAGTATTACGCCCGACGAAGTCTGGGCGGCCATGCAGCCATTACTGAATCACTAACGTAATACTTGTCGGATCAGTGTGCTGGTCCGCGCAGTGGCGCCGGTAGCGCTACCGACAAAATGGCCTGCAGCCGATCGTGCCTGTGCCTGATAAGCTTCGTCAGTCAGTGGCGTTATTACGGCGTCGGCCAGGTGCGTCGGATTGACATCGTGTAAGCGGTGCGCGGCACCTGAGCTTTCGGCCAATTCGGCGGCTGCCTGGAAGTTGTAGGTATGTGGTCCCATTACCAGGGGTGTGCCGCAGGCAGCGGCCTCAATCAGATTTTGCCCACCGAACGGCAACAGGCTGCCGCCGATCACAGCGACATCCGCCATGGTGTAGTACGCTACCATTTCGCCCATCGAATCGCCCAGCCATACTTGGGTTGTTGCGCTGGGAGGGCGTTCGCTTCGCAATGCGAGCGATAGACCCTCCCGCCGAACTTCGGCGGCGACATCCTGAAAGCGTTGCGGATGACGGGGCACCAACACCAGCAACGGATGTTGATCCGGAAGGCGTTCGCAGATCAGACGGTGGGCTGCCAGGATAATGGCTTCTTCGCCTTCTCGGGTACTGGCAGCAAGCCAGATCGGACGATGAATTGCCAGGCTATGTCGCCATGTCTGCCCAAGCGCCTGCATTTCCGGATTGATACGCACATCAAACTTGAGGTTGCCGGTGACAACGACCGGATGCGCACCCAGTGCGGCAAGACGACCCGCGTCGGCAGGTGTCTGGGCGCCCGTGGCATTCAGTGCGGCAAGTACGGGACGAATGCTGCTGAAGCGGCCGTAGCGGCGGGCAGAACGTTCTGACAAGCGCGCATTGATCAACAGGACGGGCACGTGATGGCTGCGACTGCGGAGAATCAGGTTCGGCCAGATCTCGGTCTCCATCAGCAGCGCTAATTTGGGGCGGACGCGCTTCAGGAAACGATCCACGGCACCCGTTAGATCGTAGGGCACATAGGCAATCGAAATACGTGGATCTTGATACAGGCTGGTGCTGGTCGCACGACCGGTTGGTGTCATGTGCGTGATTAGAATACGGTGGTTCGGGTACTGCGCCAGTAGGGCGTCGACCAACGGTTCGGCCGCACGTGTTTCACCCACTGATACTGCGTGTAGCCACAGAATCGGGAGATTATCCGGCAGATTGATAAAGCCAAAGCGCTCGCCAACGTGTTGCCGGTAATCCGGTTGCTTGCGACCGCGCCACCACAGGCGCAAGAGTGCAAGCGGCACCACCAGCGTCAAAAATAGGCGATAAAGGCAGGGTGCTTTCTTGGGGAGGGGACTCATGCGGGTAGAACGCCCCAGCGTTGTAATTGCCCAGTGACGTCAGCGATTGGCGGAATGGTATCGAGGTGGCCAAAGGTGGCCCGCTGACCCAATCCGAAACCACCCGCGAGTGCCGGATCGGTATCGGTAAAAATAGCGATGGTCGGCACTTCTAGTGCACAGGCGATGTGGGTAAAGCCGGTATCAACTCCCAGACAGAGACGTGCACTGGCGAGTCGCGCCGTCAGTTGGGTAAGCGTCGGCCGAAACAAGATTTCACCCAGGGTATCGCCCTTGGCAATGCCAGCAGCAATCCGTCTCGATCGGGCTGCTTCCACATCGTTCCCGGCCGTGAGCACCGGCCACTACCAGGGTGCGGCCGTCGTGGGAAAAGGTCAGCGCTTCGATCCAGGTCAGGTGCCCGGTCAAGGTGGCGATCTCCTGGCCGGTCGCGGGGTCGAACAGTTTGATGAGGTTACTGT
>JBDQLO010000093.1:0-4600 GCA_040262735.1 Fluviibacter sp. | reverse complement strand
CATGGACACCATCGAATCGGCTGTGGAAACCACGACCACAATCATCGACGGCAAACCCTGCGAGGTACTGCTGATCGCTTGTCCACTCCTGACCTGGTCGCGCTATGCAATACCGGCGCCGGTACTCTCCAAAAAGGATCAGCTGGTGCTGGGCGAAATGCTCAAGAACACCGTATTAACGCGGCATGCGCGCGTCACCACACTCGGCATGCTGGTCGGTCCGGATCAGATACCGCGAGAGTTTACGCAGCTGGCGCAACTCACACGCAGCCTGGCCGATGCCTTGGCCCATGACAAACCAGCATCGCTCCATGAGCAAGCCCGTGAAGAGACCAATCGTTTTCTGTCCGACACCCGTTATCTGATAGCGGCGATTGCCGTACCCAAGGGTGAGGCAATTTTCCGCTGGCAAGAAGCCCGTGCCGCCAGCGGCAGCACGCAAACCAACGACCGCTCTGACATCGAGCGTCTGTGGGCCAACACCTGCCAACCGATGCTCGAGCCCTTGCTGGCCGGGTGCCGGATCACTGCCCTGCTGCCCGATGCCTTTCACGCTGCCTGTGCGTCAGCCGACCGGGCATCGCGTCCGCATTCCATTCAGGCCTGCATTAATTTCCTGCATGAGGTCGTGAACCTGCCACCAGAAAAATTGCGCGCCACCATCGGCCCATTCCATGCGCAACGTCTGGAAGAGTTTCGCATTGCCTTGGGGCCACGCAACGACGACACCCTCTATCATGGTGTTGTCTGGCCGCTGCTGGGCGTCGAAGACGAACAGACTGACATGGTCGCCGAAATTGAACAGGTCCTGCGCGCCGCCGGCGTGACCGATATCGTGACCCATGAACACCGCTTTCCCATGGAATTCTGCGAAGATTGCGGCGGCCCGATGTACGCGAATGCCGATGGCGAACTGGCCCATCTGGAAATGCCAGAGTCGGTAGCGAGCCAGCCCAGTACACTGCACTGAGATGAGTAATAACAGCGCGTGGCTGCAACGGAGCCTGAATTCGGTCTGGCATCCGTGCACGCAGATGAAACAGCACCCGGCCTTACCGCTGTTGCCCATCGAACGCGCCGAAGGTGTCTGGCTGGAAGACTTCGAAGGCAAGCGTTATCTGGACGGTATCAGTTCGTGGTGGGTCAATCTTTTTGGCCACGGTAATCCGCAGATCAACGCGGCCATCACCGATCAGCTCAGTCGCCTGGAGCATGTGATGCTCGCCGGATTTACGCACGCCCCGGCTGTCGAATTGGCCGAGCGCTTATCCGCTAAAACGGGGGGCGTGCTGGGCCATGCCTTCTTTGCGTCCGATGGTGCCAGCGCCACCGAGATCGCGCTGAAGATGTCGTTCCACGCCTGGCAAAACGCCGGACACACCGAGAAACGCGAATTTGTCTGCTTATCAGGCAGCTATCACGGCGAGACCATGGGCGCGTTGTCGGTCACCGATATTCCTTTATTCAGTGATGCGTATGCACCGTTGATCCGAAATGAGCATGTGCATCTGGTACCCTCTCCGGATGCCCGGTTAGCCCAAGCTGGCGAAACGGCGATCGATGTGGCCAATCGTGCCGCCGACGCCCTTGAACAATGCCTGATCGAACGCCAGGGCAAAATTGCTGCCATCATCGTTGAGCCGTTGGTGCAGTGTGCAACCGGTATGGCCATGCACGACCCGCAGTATCTGAAACGCGTACGGGCACTCTGCAACGAACATCAAGTGCATCTCATCTGCGATGAAATTGCCGTTGGCTTCGGTCGCACCGGCAGCTTCTTTGCTCATGAACAATCCGGCATCCGCCCCGAACTGCTCTGTCTCTCCAATGGCATCACCGGAGGCTATCTTCCCCTCTCGTTGGTGCTATGTCGTGATGCGATCTATCAGGCGTTCTGGCACGATGACACGCGCCGCGGTTTTTTGCACTCGCATTCGTATACCGGCAACCCGCTGGCCTGCCGTGCTGCGCTAGCCACGCTCGACATCTTCGATGCGCACGATGTACTGGGTGCCAACCGCAAGCTGAGCGCCCACATCACAGAACGTCTGCGCGCTATCGCCGGCCACACCCGTATCAAGAACTTCCGCCACCGGGGCATGATCTGGGCAGCGGATGTCGACACCGATCTGCCAGACTTCAACCGCCGCTTCTATGCTCAGGCCTTACAGCGCGGCTTGCTGATGCGCCCCCTGGGCAACACAATTTACCTGATGCCGCCCTACGTGCTGAATCCCCAAGACGCCGACTGGATGGCTGACCAGGCTTTGGGTGCGCTCAACGATACACTGACCGCAACCGCGTAACGCCATGACACCCAGCGATATTGACCGCGAACTTGCGCAACTGGAGACCGCTTTTCTGAGGCGGGTGCGACGCACGCCGGACAATCCGTGCGGCCCGGAAATGATTCTGGATGGTCGTAGGCTGGTTGCATTTGCCAGCAACGACTACCTGGGTCTGGCAAACGATCCAGCTATTAAGCAAGCCGCTACTGCCGCCATTGAACAATGGGGTGTTGGCGCCGGTGCATCGCAACTCGTCAGCGGTCGCCTCGCCATCTTTGAGACGCTCGAGCAACGCTTGGCCGAATTTGCCCAGCGTGAAGCGGCGCTGTTCTTTCCTTCCGGCTTCCAGGCCAATCTGGGATTACTCACCGCACTGGCGGATCGCCATGATGTGATTTTTTCCGACAAAGCCAATCATGCGTCGCTGATCGATGGTGCGTTACTTTCCCGTGCACAGCATGTGCGCTACAAACATCTCGACCTTGACGACCTCAACAACAAGCTGAAAAACACGCCTGTTACCACCAGCGGTGCGCGACTGATCGTAACCGACAGTGTGTTCAGCATGGATGGTGACGAAGCGCCTCTGCCAGCGCTGATGGCACTGGCCGAGCAATTTGATGCCTGGCTCATCGTAGATGATGCCCATGGCTTAGGCGTGCTCGGCCCACAAGGCCGCGGCAGCATCGCCGATGCGGGCTTGAGACCGCATCCGCGACTAATCATGATTGGCACCCTGGGTAAAGCCGCCGGGGTTTCTGGTGCTTTTGTGGCCGCACAGGCGAACATCATCGAATGGCTCATCCAGCGTGCCCGGAGCTATATCTACACCACGGGCGCAAGCCCGATAATCGCCGGCGCACTTCTGGCATCTCTCGAGCAGATCTTGCAGGGCGACGAACGGCGCGCACAGTTGCAGCGACACATTACCCAGTGGCGCGCAGGCATCGCGTCATTAAAACTACCCTTTGAACTGGTGCCTTCGCGCACGGGCATCCAGGCGCTGGTCATTGGTGATAACGCCAAAACGCTGGCAGTTTCCGCCAGTCTCCTCGAGCAGGGCTACTGGGTGCCGGCTATTCGGCCGCCAACGGTGCCGGTCGGTTCGGCCCGTTTGCGCATCTCGCTCTCGGCAGCCCATACGTCGGCCCACATCGCCGGGCTTGTGCAAGCCTTGGCCAAGGCCGTATGAACGCCCAAACGGCCAAGCTCATTCTGCTCCACGGCTGGGGTTTTACCCCCGCTGTTTGGACCCCCGTCATTGATGCCCTGGTGCATCAGGGGTTCCATCGTGACCAAATTGTCGCCCCTAGACTCCCTCTCGACTCAAGCGGTTTGAGCGAGACTATCGAAGCCTTAAGGCCGTTGCTTCCCAAACGGGCGCATCTTGTCGGCTGGTCGCTCGGCGGCGAATTGGCCCTGGCGCTCGCCAACACCATGCCGGACCACCTTGCCTCGCTCTCACTGATTGCCAGCACCCCCTGCTTCATGAATCGCGACGGCTGGGCACTGGGCCAACCCGCATCGCTACTCGATGACTTTGACCAACGCCTGGCTCAAAACCCGGCCGCTTTACTCAAGCGATTTTCGATGCTGATCCACCATGGTGATGACATTGCCAGTCGGGACCGTCAACTTTCCGAGACGCTTGCTCAAGCCAGTGACTCTGATCCGGTTCGCCTTGACATGGGGCTTAAACTCCTACGCCACATTGACCTACGCACCATCCTGCCTGGACTTGAGACCCCCACCTTACTGATCCACGGCGCACAAGACGCTGTCGTACCGATGGCGGCTGCAGCATGGGTCTCTCTACAAGCAAACGCATCGCTGGCAACGATTGAAGGCGCAAGCCATATACTGCCGCTAACGCACGCCCGGCAGATTGCCGATCAGCTCCACCGCTTCATTGAGCACCATTCATGACCGCCCAGCCGGTTCGCCAGAGCTTCAATCGGGCAGCAAGTGCCTACGAAGCCAGCGCCCGCCTGCAACAGCAGGTGGCCGATCAGTTCATTCAGGAAATCCGGGCTACGCTTCCGCCCAATTTTACGGGGCGCATCCTCGACGCCGGTTGCGGTACCGGTTACTGCTTGCACCAACTGCACCGGCTCTATCCGGACGCTACCTTATTGGGCGTTGACTTCGCCGAAGCCATGCTAACGCAGGCACGTGCCAGCAACGCGCTCGCCATTAATAGCGACCTACAGCACTTGCCGCTCGCCAATGCTACGATCGATCTCTATGTCTCCAGCCTCGCCTGGCAATGGTGCGACATACGCCATGCCCTTGACGAAGCAATTCGCGTCTTG